>JBAUHP010000179.1:0-3348 GCA_049680345.1 Albidovulum sp.
TTTCACCCGGCTAAGGTTGAGGTTTCGCAGGGCCGCAACCCCGGCAATAACCTCATCAATCGCGACCGCGCCATCGCCGTCAAAGTCGAATTTCAGAATTTCTTGCGCGCGCGCCACGTCATCTTCATCGATGTTCGTTGCGGCCACGCCTTGCGCATAAATCATCACTTCGGCCAGATCGACCACGCCGCTTTTATCGCTATCCGCGACCCGCCACGCCAGTTCAAGCCGGCCTTTCTGGCCTTCGGGCAAGATGGCAATCACCGCCTGACGCTCCGCCATGCTGACGGCGCTGTCGCCATCAAGATCGGCGCGCAAGATCCGCTCTGCCTCCGCCGCGCGGATCCGGGCGCGGTCTGCGGCGATCATCAGATCAATGCCAGCCGCATCAATCGCGCCCGCAGCGCCATAGCCCGCAGTGCCATCGGTCGCAGTGCCATAGGTCGAAATCTCATCCGCCGCGATTTCGATGAACCGCGCCGGCGCGCGGCGGATGCGGCGGACCGTGGCGGCAGGCAAGCTGTCGGCCAGTTGCGCGGCATCTACCGCGCGCTTTGCGGGCCCGGTTTCATCGGCATGCGCGGGCAGCGCCAAGAATGCCAATGCGTTCAATAAAACCACCCCTGCCACACCCCGGCATCGCTTTCGACGGTCCATTTCGCACCTTTCGGCCCCCAACCCTCATGCCGTTTTGCCCGGCCACGGTTAACACCCGGTTAACCACGCCGAAGGCAGGCGCGCGGACCACCACGCACGAAATACCATCCCGATCTGGCCAACCGCTCTGGACAAGCCGTACCACAGCGGTGAAACCTTCGGCCTATTGTCGAACCGGAGCCGCCACCCATGTATATCTTGCATTACGCCCCCGATAACGCCTCGCTGGTCATCCGCCTCGCGCTGGAGGAAATCGGCGCGCCTTTCCGCACCGAGCTTGTGGACCGCGCCGTGCGCGCCCAAGACAGCGCCGCCTACCGCGCGGTCAACCCAACCGGCCTGATCCCGGCACTGGAAACCCCGCAAGGCGCGCTTTTTGAAACCGCCGCCATCTTGTTGTGGCTTTCGGAAACCCATGCAACCCTCGCCCCCCAACCGGGCAGCGCCGAGCGCGGGGCTTTCCTCAAATGGCTGTTCTTCACCTCCAACACCTTGCATGCCGACATCCGCTTGCACTTCTACCCCGAAAATCATGCCGGATCAGAGGTGGGCCTGCCCGGCTTTCGCGAAGCCGTTGCCCAGCGGATCTTGCGCCATCTGGGGCTGATGGAGGCGATGGCTTGCAGCAAACCAAGCTGGTTCAGCCCTGATCATCCCTCGGTTTTGACCTTGTATCTCTCGTGCCTTTTGCGCTGGCTCGCCCTTTACCCGCTTGACCGTCACGGATGGTTCGACCTTGGCCAATTCCCGGCCCTGCACGCCGTCGCTTGCGCCATGCAAACCCGCCCCTCCGCCCAGCGCGCCGCAGTGGCCGAGGGGCTGGGGGTCAGCATCTTTGCCGCACCCGATTACGCCAACCCGCCCGAAGGCCGCGTGCTTTGACGCTTTGCTATGCAAAATGTCGCTTTTTCGATGCGCCCATGCCCCGCCCCGGTCCATAAGCAACCCATTGAGGAGCCGCCAGATGTATACCTTGCAAGCCGTCCCCGATTTCGCCTCTTTCCCGGTCCATATCGTGCTTGAGGAATTGGGCGTTCCCTATCATCTCAACTTGCTGGATTTCGACGCGGGCGAACACATGCAGCCCGAACATCTCGCCCTCCATCCCTTCGGCAAGATCCCCGCATTGCAGACCCCCGACGGGCCCATTTTTGAAACCGCCGCGATCTTGCTGTGGCTGGCTGATCGCCACGGGCGCCTTGCCCCCGCCCCGGATGCGCCCGAGCGCGCCGCCTTTCTAAGCTGGCTGTTCTTCACCAGCCATTCCTTGCACACCGGCATGATGGACCTTGTGCATGCCTCCCGCCCTGCGGGCGAGGACTGTGCCCACGCGGTTTGCGCCACTGCTAAGGCGCGCCTTACCTCACAGCTGACAGTGCTGGACACCATGGTGGCCACCGCAAACCCAAGCTGGCTTTCGCCGGATCAGCCCTCGATCCTTGGCTATTATCTATCGGTGCTGCTGCGCTGGATGAAAGCCTTCCCAAGCTTTGCGGAATATGCGATTGACACCTCCCGCTTCCCCGCCCTTCTGGCGATCTTGCGCGCCATGGAAAACCAGCCCGCCGCCATACGCGCCGCCGCCAAGGAAGACATGAGCGGTAATTTTTTCTCTGACCCTAAGGCTTAAGCCCATGTTCCTTTCCGTGTTTGACATGTTCAAAGTGGGCGTCGGCCCCTCGTCCTCGCATACGATGGGGCCGATGGTGGCCGGTGCCCGGTTCCTGGATCTGTTGCGCCAATCGCCCTTCCACCCCCAAGGGCTGCGCGCCTCTTTGCACGGGTCACTGGCCTTCACCGGCAAGGGCCATGCCACCGACCGCGCCACGATCTTGGGCCTGGCCGGTTTCTTGCCCGAAACCTATGATGCCGAAAAGGCCGAGGCGACGCTGGCGGCCATCGCCGAAACCGGCAAGGTCACCCCGCCGGACCTGCCCGAGCTGACTTTTGCCCCCGAAACCGATCTTGCCTTTGATTACGACACGGTGCTGACCGGCCATGCCAATGGCATGATCTTGATGGCCACCGATGCGCAAGGCGATGTGATCTTGCAAGAAACCTATTTCTCCATCGGCGGCGGCTTTGTCTTGACCGAAAGAGAACTGGCCGACAGCCAATCCAAGGCCGCCAAGCCCTCCGGCTGCCCCTATCCGTTTCAAAATGCCGCGCAAATGCTGGAAATGGCCAATGCATCGGGCAAATCCATCGCCGAGATGAAACGCGCCAATGAGCTGTGCTTTCGTACCGCCCCCGAGCTTGACCGCGGGATGGCACGTATCTGGCAAGTGATGCACGACTGTATGGATCGCGGCATGGCCACCGGCGGCATCTTGCCCGGCGGCCTCAAGGTGCGCAGGCGCGCTCAGGCAATCCATCAGGCCCTTTTGGCCGAACGCGGCATGAACCTCACCGCCCCCCATACGATCAATGATTGGATGGGCGTCTATGCAATGGCGGTGAACGAAGAAAACGCCGCAGGCGGTCAGGTCGTGACCGCCCCCACCAATGGTGCCGCCGGGGTGCTGCCCGCCGTCATCCGCTATTGGCTTGATCATGTGCCGGGTGCCTCGATCACGAAACTGGGTGATTTTCTTCTGACCGCCGCCGCCGTGGGCGGGATTGTGAAAACCAACGCCTCGATCTCGGGCGCCGAATGTGGCTGTCAGGCCGAGGTTGGCTCCGCCGCCGCGA
>JBAUHP010000180.1:0-6803 GCA_049680345.1 Albidovulum sp.
GTTGGTAGCCCCAAAAGACGAACCACGCGAGGTTGCCGCCCCAAAGCCGCGCGGCAGAGGTGCGTTGCACCACGTAAAAGGACGACATGATCAGCGCATTGCCACCAAAGGCAAAAATCACGGCCGACGTATGCAAGGGGCGCAAGCGGCCAAAATTCAGATAGCCGTCGGTCAGGTCCGACAGGTTCAGCGCCGGATAAGCCAATTGGAAGGCGATGGTCACCCCCACCAAAAACCCGACGATGCCCCAAACCGCGGTGGCAATCACGCCCGCGCGCACAACCCCGTCGTTATATTCATGCGACCGGTCGGGCCGATCTTCGCCGACCTGACGTAACACCCAAAGAAATGTGGCACCTGCCGCCAGCATCACCGTCAGCGCATTCACCATATAGGCCAGATCACGCGCATAATTGGCAGCGATCGCGGCCAGAACCGTAATTGCCGCCAGCGCTGCCAACTTGAAATAGTCGAACATGTTTGCGTCCCCTCGTATCATCACGGGCCCACGGCCTTGGCCAAGGCCCGCCCCTGTGGCGTCCGATCCAAAAGGCAGTAGCGGCGCCCCGGGGTCGCCGCTTTGATCTACGTCAAGCGCCAACCGCTTAGGGTTTGATCCGCATCAAGGCGGCCATCACCGCAAACCGGCAGTCTGCCGCTGATACGCACCGCTTCATGGAGGAGATTGAGATGGCCTATAAATCGATCCTTACTGTCGTCACCAATGCAACCGCGGCACAGGCCCAAATCGACGCCGGTGTGGCCCTTGCCCGGCACGAAGACGCACATCTAGACGTGATCTGCCTCGGGATCGACCGCAGCCAGGACGGGTTTTACTATATAGGTGCGGCCCCGCTTCCACCGGCGATACGGCAAGAAGAGGTCAACGCGATGCAAGAGGCCCTGCGCGCCACAGAGGCCGCCGCGCGCGCGCAGCTTGACCCCGAAGATATCCGCTGGGCAACCGACAGCATCATCACCTTTCCCGGCCTGATCGGGCAAGAGATCGGCCTTCGCGCCCGGTTTTGCGATCTTGTGATCATGCCCAAACCCTATGGTGCCGATGACGACGCCGATCAGGCCAGTATCGTCGAAGCGGCGTTATTTGACGGCCGCGTGCCCGTGCTTTTGTTGCCGCACGGCGCGACAGACGCTTCTTTTGGCAAGCGCATTGTCATCGCCTGGAACCAAAGCGACGAGGCGATGGTGGCGATCCGTGCCGCATTGCCACTGCTGAAATCCGCAAGCATCGTAAATATCGCGGTCATCGCACCTTCCGCGCATGATCCCGAACGTTCGGACCCCGGCGGCAAACTGTCGCAATTTTTGGCGCGGCACGGCGTGCGCTGCGAAGTTTCGGTGCTGGCCAAGACCTTGCCGCGCGTATCGGATGTCTTGTGTCGGCATGCTTCTGACATCAACGCCGATATGGTGGTGATGGGGGCCTACGGCCATTCGCGCCTGCGCGAAGCCATCTTGGGCGGCACCACGCGCGAGATGTTCGAAATCGCGACCCTGCCGATTCTGACCGCGCATTAAAGCGTTTCGACTTTACCTTGAAGCATCATCTATCACCTAACGCGTTGAAATCTTTTATTTCAAGCAGCGTTCAGTGATTCAGCTTAAAGCTGAGACGCTATAAGCGGCGATAGGCATGCGAAATGGCAGCAGCGTTGCAACAGACCGCAATTGGCGCCGCCTTGTGGCGGCGCCCGTCAATGGCGCTTTGGGTCCGCCGGATAGACGCCCAGAAGTGCGACCGATGAGGTGAAGTAATCCAGCTCTTCCAGCGCGCGCTGAACATTCGCGTCATCGGGGTGGCCCTCGATCTCGGCGTAAAACTGTGTGGCCGAAAACACCCCGTCAACCATATAACTTTCAAGCTTGGTCATATTGACGCCATTGGTCGCAAACCCACCCATGGCTTTGTAAAGGGCGGCCGGAATATTGCGGACCCGGAAAACAAAGCTGGTCATCATCCCCGCCGGGCCACGTCGTTTAAGGTCAGGTTCGCGCGACATCACCAAAAAACGGGTGGTATTGTTGGATTTGTCCTCGATATGGCGGGCCAAAACGTCAAGCCCGTAAATCTCACCCGCAAGTTCGGACGCCAAAGCCGCCAGTTTCGGATCGGCCTTTTCGGCAACATGACGCGCAGAACCCGCCGTATCGGCCCCGGTGATCGGGCGCAGGTTGTGCTGGCGCAAAAAGCCCCGGCACTGGCCCAAAAGCACCGTATGGCTCATCGCGGCTTCGATATCGGCCAGCTTGGCTCCCGGCACTGACAAAAGATTGATATGCACCCGCACGAAGGCCTCATCGACGATGTGAAGGCCACTATCGGGCAAAAGGTGGTGTATATCGGCCACCCTGCCATAGGTCGAGTTTTCGACCGGCAGCATGGCAAGATCGGCGTCACCGCGCCTGCAAAGCTCTATCGCATCCTCGAAAGTGGCGCAGGGGATGGCTTCCATATCGGGGCGCGCTTGATGGCAGGCCTGATGCGAATAGGCACCGGGTTCTCCTTGAAAGGCGATGCGTCCTGTCATGGCGGCGGTCTCCTTTTGGGGCCAAAAACGAAAAGGGGCAATTCGCCGCGCTAACTATACCTTGATCACCGGCGGGGGAAGCGGATAGATACGGCCCGAGATAATGCCATAACCGGGGCGCGACATGTTCGACACAATGACTGTAACAAAGGCCGGCGGCGCGCTTTGCGGCGCGTTTTTGATCTTCCTCTTGGGAAAATGGGCGGCCGAGTCGCTTTATCACACCGGGGCCGAAGCCCATGGCGGTGAAGAAGTCGCGCAGGCCTATACGATCGACACCGGCGAAAGTGCGGGCGGCGAAGAAGAGGCCGAGGGCCCAGATTTCGCAACGCTCATGGCTGCGGCCGATGCGGGTGCTGGCGAAAAGGTCTTTGGCAAGTGCAAGGCCTGCCACAAGGTCGATGGCAGCAACGGCACCGGCCCGCATCTTGACGGGGTGGTGAACCGGGGAATTGCTTCTGTGGATGGCTTTAACTTCTCAGACGCCCTCAAAGGCCTTGGTGGCAATTGGGAAGCAGAACGGCTGAGTGATTTCATGGCCAATCCCAAAGCCTATGCCCCCGGCACCAAGATGAGCTTTGCAGGCCTTCCCAAGGGCGAAGACCGCGCCAATCTGATCGCCTATCTGCAGTCGCTTGGCGGCTGACACCAGCGACCTATTAAGAACACCAAAAGGCCGCCCCGGTTTCGGGCGGCCTTTTTTTAGCTGAAGATCACGGGGCATCACGCATTCGCAACTTGCCGCCGGACCCTTGCGACATTAGCTTGATCGCTAAGAATACGGCGCGGCCAGCAAGGCGGCGAAAACCACGGGGAAAGCTGATGCACAAGAAAAGCCGGGCAATCGCAGTGACGCGGGGTTCAAACCGATGGCCGCTGGCCATGCTGACCCTCGGCGCAGCCATCGGGCTTTGGCTTATCGCAGCATCCGGCCTGCGCGCGGAAGAGACGATGATCAAATCCCACGGCTATTCAAGCTTTGGCGCTTTGAAATACCCCGCCGATTTTGCCCATCTTGACTACGTCAACCCCGACGCCCCGAAAGGCGGCGAAATCTCGGTCTGGGCGCAAGGCGGGTTTGACAGCTTCAACCAATATGCCCGCGATGGTGTGGCGGCCGCCCATAACACCATTGGCAGTGAAAGCATTTTGACCTCCACGGCAGATGATCCTTACGGCATGTACTGCTATCTGTGCACCACGCTTGAATACCCCCAAGACCTGTCATTCGTGACCTTCAATCTGCGCGACGATGTCACCTTCGCCGACGGCACCCCAATGACCGCCGATGACATTGCCTTCAGCTCAAATCTGTTCAAGGAGCAAGGCATTCTTGAATATCGCCGTATAGTAGAGGGCTTTATCGACCGGGTCGAAGTAGAGGGGCCGCGCCGCATCACCTTCTATTTCAACCCCACCGCGTCGCTGCGTGATCGTGTGGGTTTTGCCGGTGGCACCCCGGCATTTTCAAAGGCATGGTTTGAGAAAACCGGCGCACGGCTTGATGAGGCAACCCAAGAACCGTTCTTGTCAACTGGCGCCTATTTGCTGGACAGTTTCAAATTCAACAGCCGCATCGTTTACGCCCGCAACCCGAATTATTGGGGCGCAGACGTGCCCTTCAACCGCGGACGCAATAATTTTGACCGCATCCGGGTTGAATACTTTGCCGACAGCGTTGCCGCGCTCGAAGGGTTCAAGGCCGGGAATTATACCTTCCGCGAAGAAAGCTCCTCTCAGGATTGGGCGGTGGGTTACAACTTTGAGGCCATCGAAAAAGGCTGGGTCAAGCGCGAAGAGATCCCCGATGGCAATGTCGGGGGCCGGCTTTCGTGGGTTTTCAATCTTGACCGGCCAAGGTGGCAAGACGCCCGCGTTCGCGATGCAATCGGGATGATGTTCAATTCCGAATGGTCGAAGAAAACACTCCAATACGGCCTTTTCGAACGCCCGGTTTCTTATTGGTCGAACACCGATCTTGCGGCATCCGGCGTGCCGGGTGAAGATGAGTTGGCCTTGCTTCAGCCACTGGTCGAGGAAGGGCTTTTAGATGCCGCGATCTTGACGGATGAGGCGAAGGTGCCGGTTCAGAACAATGCCGATGCAAACCGCCCGGCGCGGCGCATCATCCGCGATGCAGGCGCGCTTTTGGAAGAGGCGGGCTGGACCATCGGCGATGACGGCATGCGGCGCAATGCGCAAGGCGAGGTGCTGAGCCTGACGATTATCCAATACAGCCCGACCTATGATCGCTTTATCCACCCCTTCATCGAGAACCTTGCCCTGATCGGCGTGCGCGGCAAGCTTGAACGGATTGATGTGTCGCAATATGTTGAAAGACGCCGGTCCGGTGAGTTCGATCTTACCAATCAGCTTTTCGACATGCCTTTTGAACCCTCGCTTGGCTTGCAGCAATGGTTCGCCTCAAAGACTGCCGATAACAGCTCTCGCAACCTCATGCGGCTTCGCAACCCCGGTATCGACCGACTGATCGACAAGGTCGTTGCAACAACCGCCCTTGATGAGATGAAGGTTTCGGTCCGCGCACTTGACCGGGCGCTTCGGTCAATCGGTTTCGATATTCCGCTTTGGTACAACCCCGACACTTGGGTGGCCTATTACGATTATTACCGCCATCCCGATAAATTGCCGCCGCTTCTTGTGGGCGAGATGGATTTTTGGTGGTACGACGCAGAAGCCGCCGAACGGCTGAAGGCTGCGGGCGCGTATTAAGGGTCGGGTATCAGGTTTTGAGTAGCTACATCCTGCGCAGATTGCTGTTGATCATTCCGACCTTGTTCGGGATCATCTTGATCAATTTCACCCTCATTCAATTCGTGCCCGGCGGCCCGGTCGAACAGATTATCGCGCGGCTGGAAGGCAGCGGTGATGTCTTGGGCAATATCACCGGTTCGGGCGACACAGATTTGCAGCAGCAAACGGGGGGGAATGACCGCTATCTGGGCGGGCGCGGCCTGCCTGCCGATTTCATCGCCGATCTGGAAAAGCAGTTCGGGCTTGACCGCCCCGCGCATGAGCGGTTCTTCAAGATGATCGGCGACTATATGCGCTTTGATTTCGGCGAAAGCTACTTTCGCAAGATCTCGGTCATTGATCTGGTGATCGAGAAAATGCCGGTGTCGATCACGCTTGGCCTGTGGTCCACCCTCTTGGCCTATATGGTCTCGATCCCCTTGGGCATCCGCAAGGCGGTGCGCGATGGCAGCAAATTTGATACATGGACAAGCGGGGCGATCATTGTCGGCTATGCGATTCCGGGGTTCTTGTTCGCGGTCTTGCTGATCGTGTTGTTCGCGGGCGGCAGCTATTGGCGGATTTTTCCTTTGCGGGGGCTGACCTCGGACAATTGGGAACAGCTGTCGATGCTTGGCAAGATCGGCGATTACTTCTGGCATATCACCTTGCCGGTCATCGCCTCGACCATATCGAGTTTTGCGACGCTGACGCTTTTGACCAAGAACAGCTTCCTGGATGAGATCAACAAACAATATGTGCTGACCGCCAAGGCCAAGGGGCTGACCGAGGGCCGCGTGCTTTACGGACATGTGTTTCGCAATGCCATGCTGATCGTGATCGCAGGCTTTCCGGGGCTGTTCTTGGCGGTGCTCTTCGGGGGCGGCTTGCTGATCGAGACGATCTTTTCGCTCGATGGCCTGGGGCGGCTTGGGTATGAGGCCGCCGTGGCGCGTGACTATCCGGTGGTTTTTGCCACACTTTACGTCTTCGGGCTGCTGGGGCTTTTGGTGGGCCTGTTGTCGGACCTGACTTATGTCTTCGTCGATCCGCGCATTGATTTTGAAAAAAGGGCCGGATGATGCGCCTGTCACCGCTCAATCAGCGCCGCTGGCGCAATTTCAAGGCCAACCGGCGGGCGTGGTGGTCTTTATGGATCTTCGGCATTCTGTTCGTGCTGTCGCTTTTCGCTGAGGTTTTGGCAAATGATAAGCCGATCATGGTGCGCTACCGGGGCGAGACGTTCTTTCCGATCCATCAGTTTTACCCCGAAACCACCTTTGGCGGCGATTTCAAGACCGAGGCGGATTATACCGACCCCGGTTTGCAATGTCTGATCAAGACCGGCGGTGTTGCCGATTGCTGGGACGATCCTGCAGGGGTTCTGGCCGATGCCGCCGATGGCGAGGTTGCGGGCGAAAAGGTTCAGGCTGGCTGGGCAATCTGGCCGCCGATCCCCTACCGTTACAGCACCATCAGCAACGTCGGCACCGCACCATC
>JBAUHP010000181.1:0-15235 GCA_049680345.1 Albidovulum sp.
GCATCATCCATGTTCAGCACCGCGACCGAGGCCAGCGCCGTATGGGTCGAATAGATGAACACAACCGCCGATACCGTCGTCATCGCATTGACGAACATATAGATCGAGATATCGAGGATCGCGGGCAGACAGACCGGCACCGTCACCCGCGTGAACAAGCGGTAAAACGGCTGACGAAGAGAGCTGGCGACAGGCTCAAACTCGGCATCGATCTGCTTCAGCGCCGTTAATGCCGTCAAATGGCCGACTGTGTAAAAATGCGTCACGGTGGAGACGACGAGTATTATCATCGTGCCATAGATGAAGTTCAGCGGGTTATCGGGGTTGTTGAAGAAAAAGATATAGGCCAGCCCCAACACCATTCCCGGCACCGCCATCGGCAGCATGGCAAGAAACTGAAACACCCCGCGCCCGGTTTTGAAACCGTCGATCTTTTCAACCATATAGGCCCCGGTAAAGACGATTACCGTGCCAAAGACCGCCGTCAGCCCTGCCAGTTTGATCGAGTTCTTATAGGCCGCCCAACCGCCGCCATCCATCTTGTCAAAGGCGTAGTTGCTGAAACCAAGGCTCAGGTTATAGGGCCAGAACTTGATCAGCGCTGCATATTGGCAAACCCCGATAATGCCGATGATAAAGACCGCCATCAGCCCGCACCAGCCAAGGCACAGCATCTCAAAATTGCGGTCGGGCTTGGGCTGGTAAGGCACAGAGCGCGCGGAAAGCAAGGAGACCTGCTTTTTTTGCACCTGCCGGTCCACATAGAAGGCCAAGACAGCAGGGATCAGCAAGATGACCGAAACCACCGCACCCATTTCAAAATTCTGCTGCCCGATGACTTGTTTGTATATGTCGATGGCCAAGACGTTGTATTGCCCGCCGATTACCTTTGGCAGGCCGAAATCGGTGATTACCAGCGTGAATGTGACGAACGCCGCCGAGATCAGCCCATAGCGCGCGCCGGGGATCGTGACGGTCCAGAAGGTGCGCCATTTCGAGGCGCGCAAGGATTCTGCCGCCTCATATTGCCGTTGATCCGCGATCGACAGCGCCGTGGTGATGATGATCATCGCATGTGGAAAGGTGAAAAACACCGAGCCTATGACGATGCCCAGGGGCCCGTAGATGCTTTGCCCCATCAGCAGGGATTTCAACATGCCTTGATTGCCAAAAAGATAGATCAGCGCGATGCCCGGCAAAAGCGATGGCACAAGGATCGGCATCATCGCGACAAGCTTGAAGAAGCCTTTGAAGCGCATAAGGCTTCGGTTCAGCGCATAGGCGAAGCCAAAGGCGAAACCGACGGTCAAGATGGTGCTGACCACCGCAATGAACAGCGAATTTTCGATGGATGAAAACAACGACGGGTTTGAAAAATACTCGACATAGTTTTGCGGGCCGACGGATTTGACAGGGCGCAGGTTTATGCGGCGGAAGGTATTGCTGTCATATTCTTGCCAGTCGGTCGAGTTTTGCAGATCCAGCCCGACAAGATAGGGCGCATCGCTGCTGGTGCCACGAATGCGGTAGGTAACGGGGCTGCGAAAGCTGAAGTCGGGGAAAAAAGCGGTCACCGCCAGGCGGCCATCCGAACTGGAGCGCAGATCATCGGCGGATACGACCGCCAATTGATCGTTCAGCACAGCGGCGCTGATCGGGTCGCCGTAGTTGCCTTCGCCGTCGCTGACCTGAAATTCGTAGCGCGCAAGATCGAAGCCAAAGGTCACAAAGCTTTTCGACAGCATCGCGTAAAGCGGCAAGGCCAGTGCGACGATCAGATAAAGGGCGATTACACCCATGAAAAGCCGCTTGATCACGCCGTCACGGTCAAGCTTCAGTTTGATGGTTTCTCCGGCGGGCAGGCTGATATCGGCCATCCTTATTCTCCACGCGGGAAGACAAGAACGCGGTCAACCGGCAGCTCTACCGACATATCCATACCGATCTTCAGATCCAGACGCCGCACCGCATTGATCGAGAAATTGGCGATCAGCGGGTTTGAACCCAGGACGGGGTTTTCAAGATGGCAGCGCCAGTAAGAGCCCAGAAACTCCATTTCCTGTACGACAACGTCAAAGGTGTTTTCTTGTGTGACAATATCGTCCGGCGCACCCGGCGAACGTGCGCCTTGGCCGTGCGGTACCACATCTTCGGGCCGGATGGCGACAGTGCAGGGGCCGATCAGGTCATGCGGGTTTGCCAGCATTTGCCGGTCGCCGATCGTAACTTTTGATCCGGCTTCGGCCTTCGCTTCAAACTGATTGATTTCGCCAACGAAGCCCGCCACGAAAAGCGAGGCCGGTGCGCGGTAAATCTCGGATGGGGTGCCGACCTGTTCGACGGTTCCGTGGTTCATGACAACAATGCGGTCAGCCATTGAAAGCGCTTCTTCCTGATCATGGGTCACCATGATCGTGGTCACCCCGAGTTTGCGCTGTAATTCCTTGATTTCGTGGCGAAGATGTACGCGCACTTTGGCGTCCAGTGCCGACAGGGGTTCGTCCAACAGCAAAAGACCGGGTTTGATGGCGATAGCGCGGGCAAGGGCGATGCGCTGCTGCTGGCCACCCGATAGCTGGGCGGGGTATTTGTCGGCCTGTTCGGGAAGCCCGACCAGTGCGAGCAATTCGCTCACCCGTGCCGCAATCTCGGCCTTGGGACGGCCGGTATTTTCCAGCCCGAAGGCGATGTTGCGGGTGACCGTCAGGTTGGGAAACAGCGCGTAAGACTGAAACACGATGCCGTAATCGCGCGCCGATGGCGGTAAGCTGGAAATATCGACACCGGCCTGGTGAATAGCGCCCCGGGTTTGCGGATCCAGCCCGGCGATGGCGCGCAGCAATGTGGTTTTGCCACAGCCCGATGGGCCAAGAAAACAAATGAACTCGCCCGACGCGATATCAAGGTCGATGTTCTTGAGCGCCAGAAAATTGCCAAAGGCCTTATAAAGCCCGCTGATTTGCAGATAGGGGGCCGGGTCGGCGGCAACGGGCAACACCCCGTTTGCTTGAACTGAAGTCATCATATTCTTCCGGGAGGAGGGCAGGGAGGGGACGCCGCGTAAGAAGCGGCGTCCCTTTTGCAAAAGGCCGGACAGATCAGCCTTTGGGTTCGGACTTCGTATCGTAGCGCTTCGTCCATTCTTCCAAAATGGCCGAACGGTTGTTTGCAGCCCATTCGAAATCATTGTCGATCATCGCATCAGTGATGCCTTCAGGGAAGAACTCAACCGGTTTTGCAATGCCCGGAATGGCAACAACGGCATAGCCGACATTATACATTTCCATGGCCTTTGGCGTGATTGACCAATCAAGAAGCGTCTTGGCGGCTTCTTCATTCGCAGTGCCTGCGATAATCGCCGAGGCTTCCATATCCCAGCCGATACCTTCGCTTGGAACGATGATATCAATCGGGGCACCTTCTGCCTTCGACTTGGCCCCGCGGAAGGCGAATGAAACGCCGATTGTGGTTTCACCGGAAGCGGCCATCTTGCAAGGCTTGGAGCCTGAATGGGTGTAGGCGGCAATATTGCTGTGCAGCCCGTCCATGAATTCCCAGCCCTTGTCTTCACCGAAGATCTGCAACCAGGATGACACGTCAAGAAAGCCTGTGCCCGAGGATGCCGGGTTTGGCATTACGATATGGCCAGCATATTCCGGCTTGGTCAGGTCCATCCAACTGGTCGGTGCCGTGAGGCCAAGCTTCTCGCCCTCGACCGTGTTGAAGCAGATTGATGCAACCCAGGCATCCATGCCAACCCAAGATGGCGGGTTGTCACCATCGCGGAACTTCGGATCCAGCTTGTCCAGACCGGCTGGCGCATAGGGTTCCAGCATGCCTTCGGTCTTGAGCACCAGAAGCGATGTGGCGGCAAGGCCCCAGACCAGATCCGCTTGGGGATTATTCTTTTCTGCCAATAGCTTGGCCGTGACGACGCCGGTCGAGTCGCGCACCCAGTTGATCTTGATATCGGGGTGATCTTGATTGAACGTCTCGGCGTAACGGGCAAGATCTTCGGCCTCGACAGCCGTGTAGACGGTCAGCTCGGTTTCGGCGAATGCCGCAGAGGCACAAAGCGCCGAGACAGCAACGCTAAGGCTTAGGTGTTTGATTCTGGTCATGTGGCTCCCCTTTTATTGCAAAGCAGTGTTGGTGGCCGGGGTATTGTGTGCGCGGATTTTTTCCGGCGGCTCCCCGTTGGTTTTGGCAGTTCCCCAAAGTGGTTTTTTCCGCAAGCAGCGCGAACGGTCGATTTTTTGAGGCCCGATCCAGACTTAAGTCTGCGAGCGGCAGAACAATAAGTAAAATCTATTTAATTTATAGTTGAAACGATTTTGTCCGCAGGTCGCGCCGGGCGGGTCTAGGCGAAGATCACCCCGCTTGACTGTGCCCGAAGGCGTGGATCATCCGATTTGACAAGCACGGGCTTGCCGGAAAGAATTTCAAAGCAGCGCTCAAGCGTTTCATCTTCCAGCCGCTGCATGGCCTCTTTGGTATAAAAGGTCAGATGCGGCGACAGGATTACCTGATCAAGCTCAAAAAGCCGACTAAGGGGGTGGCCCGTGCGCGCCAAAGGCTCATTCGCGAAGACATCAAGCCCGGCGCCGGCAATCCAGCCCTCTTCCAGCGCGCGCAATAATGCGGCCTCATCAACCAACGCGCCGCGCGAGCTGTTGATCAGATAGGCACTTGGTTTCATCGCGCGCAGCTCGGCCGCGCCGATCAGCCCATAGGTGCTTTCGTTCAAGGTGCAGTGCAGCGACACAAAATCACTTTTTGAAAGCAGTTGGTGCAGATCGTCACATTTCACCGCCCCTGCCGCTTGGATTTCGGCGGCGGATTGGCCGGGGCTATACGCAATCACTTTGGCGCGAAACCCGGCGCCCGCCATGCGGGCAAAGCTTTTGCCGATCTTGCCAAGCCCGACAATGCCGACGGTCTTGCCGGCAATATCGCCGCCAAGCCAGCGCGGTTCGGGCCATGCCCAGCCATCGCGCTGCATCGTCCGCGCCAATGGCTGCATCCTCTTGGCAAGCGCAATCATCAGCGCAAAGGCACCCTCGGCCACGGTTTCTTCGGCATATTCGGGGATGTTGACCACCGGGATGCCGCGTTCAATCGCTGCCGGAATGTCGATTGCATCAATTCCAACCCCGTATTTCACGATGCCTTTCAACCGCGTACATGCCGCAAGAACCCGGCGGGTTATCGGCGTGTAGCACATCAAGAGAAGATCGGCGTCGCGCGTGGCCTCTGCCAGTTCGGCCTCTGGCACCCCATCGGGCAGCAAAATCAGATCATGGCCCTTGGCGCGCAGGGCGGCATCCACCTGCGGCAGCTGAAGCTCCAGATCAGTTCTGACAATTTTCATGGGCTATGCCGCCTCGGCCAGGATGGCCTTCATGACGATACCCAGCGCTTGGTCCAATTCAGCTTGCGCAATCGTCAGGGGCGGCGACAGGGTAAGCACGCAGCCTGCGCTGATCTTGAAGCTTAAGCCCGCCTCAAGACAGCGGTAATAGATGCGTTCGGCGCGGTCGGGGGCCGCTTGCCGTGAGGCACGGTCTTCGACGATTTCGACCCCGAACATCAGCCCTCTGCCGCGAATATCGCCGACAAAGGGGCTTTGCGGGGCGAAGTCTTGCAAGCGATCCAAGGCATGTGCGCCAAGGGTGGCTGCGCGTTCGACAAGGCCTTCTTCTTCGATGATCGCAAGCGTGGTCAGGGCGGCGCGCGCGGTCACGGGGTTTTTCTCATGCGTGTAATGGCCGATGGCGAAGTCGCCGCAAACATCAAGGTCGTGGCGCGCGACGACGGCAGCGATGGGCAAGATGCCGCCGCCAAGGGCTTTGCCAAGGGTCACGATATCGGGGATCACATCGTCATGTTCAAAAGCGAACATGCGCCCGGTCTTGCCAAGACCTGTCGGGATTTCATCCATGATAAGCAGCGTGCCGTGGCGGTTGCACGCCTCGCGCACCGCTTTCCAAAAGCCGGGCGGGGGCACGATGGGAACCGCGCGCATCGGTTCGGCAATGACGGCGGCAACATCGCCTTCGCGGCCCAGCACGTAATCAACCATCTTGGCGCAGGCCAGTCCGCAGGTGTCCGGGCCAGGGTGGTTATAGGGGCAGCGGTAGCACGAAAAAGGCGCGACATGTTCGGTGCCGGGCATCAGGGGGCCCGCGATATGGCTGCGAAATGTCGCCTCGCCGCCCACGCTTGCGGCGCCGAAACCGGCGCCATGAAACGCGTCCCAAAAGCTGACGGTCTTGAAACGCCCGGTCGCGGCGCGGGCGATTTTAAGCGCGACTTCATTGGCGTCAGAGCCGCCGGTGGTGAACAAGACCTTGTTCAGATCGCCGGGCGCGATCTGCCCCAGCTTTTCGGCTAGCGCCACGGCAGGTTCGTTGGTGAAGCGGCGCGGGCTGAAGCTTAGCTGATCAAGCTGATCCTTGATGGCGGCCACCAGGCGCGGGTGGCCATAGCCGATATGGTGAACGGAATTGCCGTGAAAATCCATATAGCGGCGCCCGGCGGTATCTTCGATCCAGATGCCGCTGGCTTTGGCGATGGTGGTCACACAGGGGCTGGACAGGCTTTGATGCAAAAACGCGTCAGCGTCGCGGCTTAAGAGATCGCGGGTGGCCGCGTCGGGGTGTTTGGCGGCCCAGGTGCGGCGCGCCTCAGAGGTGTTGGATTCGCCTTCGGTATGGGTGATCTTCATCGCGCGGATCTTTCCAGGCAAGCGGGCCTTTTTGGGTAAAGGGCGCGGCCCAGGGGCCGCGCGCCTGGCTTTACATCCAGCACCCTAGCGCGGCCATGGCAGCGAATAGGTCTTGACGTTGGTAAAGAATTTCATCGCCTCCAGCACGCCTTCCTTGACCGCGTTGCCGCTGTCCTTGATCCCGCCGAAGGGCGACATTTCGATACGGTAGCCGGGTTGTTCCCAGATATTGACGGTGCCGACATCAAGCCCGTTCACATAGGCAATCGCGCGGTTCAGATCATTGGTGCAAACGCCCGAGGAAAGGCCGAAGTCGGTGCTGTTGGAAATTGCCATGACCTCGGCATCATTATCGGGCACCCGCACGATTGGCACAATCGGGCCGAAGGTTTCTTCCATCACCAGTTCGCTTTCATGCGGGACATGATCAATCACAATCGGTGGCAACAAGGCACCCTGACGGCCCGGATGATAAAGGATCTTGGCGCCCGCCTTTTCGGCCTCATAGACCCGGCGTTCAAACAATTCGGCGGCCTCGGCATGGATCACGCAGCCAAGCTGGGTTTCGGGATCCATCGGATCGCCAAACCTGATCGCCTTGGCCTTGGCCAAGACCATCGGCACGAACCGGTCGGCCACGCTTTCTTGCACCAATATGCGTTTCACCGCCGTGCAGCGCTGACCGGAATTGCCGGTGGCCCCGGCAACCGCAATCGTCGCCGCCTTCTCAAGATCGGCGTCGGTCAGATCATTGCAGATGATCAACGGATCATTCCCGCCAAGTTCCAATGCGCAACGCTTATACCCCGCCTTCGCGGCGATCATCTTGCCGACCGGAACACCGCCGGTGAAGGTGATGATGTCGATATTGGGGTTTGTGATCATCTCATCCCCGATATCCTTGGGCCAGCCGGTCACGACCTGAAACATCTCATGCGGGAGGCCCGCTTCATAAAGGATGTCGGCCAGCGCGATGGCGGTTAGCGGCGTAAGCTCGGTCGGTTTGCACACCACGCAATTGTTGGTGGCAATCGCCGGGGCAATCTTGTGGCTGACCATATTGAGCGGATGGTTGAAGGGTGTGATCGCCGAGATCGCGCGCACCGGTTCGCGCAGGGTGAAAATCTTGCGCTCTTTGCCTTGCGGGGTCAGGTCGCACGAAAAGATCTGACCATCGTCCAAAATCGCCATCTGACCGGCAAGGGTGAACACATCATAGGCGCGGCCGGTTTCATAAAGCGCGTGCTGGTGGCAGATGCCCAGCTCCAGCACCAGCCAATGGGCGAGCTCTTCACGCTTTTCGCGGATCAATTGACCGGCTTTGAACAAAATCTCTTGCCGCTGATAACGGCTGAGCTTGGGCTTATAGGCCGCGGCGATGTCGAAGGCGCGCGCGGCATGTTCGGCTTTGCCTGCGGGCACGGTGCCGATAACTTCGTTGGTATAGGGATAGCGCACCTCGACCACATCATCGGTAAAGACAACTTCGCCGCCGATGCGCATACCCTCGTGGCGGATGGTGATTTTATCTTTCATCAGATTGTCTTTCATATCAAAGCGCCGCAGCGGAGGTGGCGTAAAAGAACGCGTCGAAATTGCGCAAGACCGGTGCCTTGGGCAGATCAATCACCCGGTTGACGATGAAGGGCACCTCTTGCTCGGTCAAGCCACCATGGCTGCGCAGGGGTTCATTCAGCGCCGCAAGGTCGTGGCGGTGGGCGGAGGTGCCGATCGTCATGTTTTCGGTCGAGATCATGACGATATCGCCAATCCTGTCACCGGGCAGTTCAAAGCGCTTGACCGCCTCGGCCTTGTCCATCACCTCCAAAAGTTCGGGGCGGGCCCTGAGGCGCGCAATGATATCGGCGTGATCGGCGCCACTGGGCAGATAGGCCGTGCCAAAGCCGCCCAAGGCACCGTGATGCACAACATAGGGATCGGTGATCGGCAAAATCACCCGTGCGGCGGCCTTGCCCAGCCATTCGTCCAGCAGGTCTTGCACGTAGATCACGGCGGGGTCGCCATTGGCATCATGTTTGGGCTTCATGCCGTGGTCTGCGGTTACGACAATCGCGGCACCCATCGCATCAAGCTGGGCCAGATAGCCGTCGAACATTTTATAAAAACTCTGCGCCTCGGGTTGATCGGGGGCGTATTTATGCTGCACGTAATCGGTGGTGGTCAGATACATGACATCGGGCTGCCATTCCGCCAGAAGCTTGACACCTGCCGCAAATACAAATTCTGACAGATCGGCGGAATAAACCTCGGGCTGCGGCATTCCCAGCCATGCGCTGGCATTGTCCTGACCATGCTCTGCCGCCGTCGATGTGGCGGACTTTTCGGCCGAAAAACACTTGGCGCGATCTTCGTCAAAGCGCAAACCAGCCCCAAGCAAGGCGCGCAGTTTGTCTTTGGCAGTGACGATGGCCACCCGCGCGCCTGCGTCATAGAACTTTGAGAACACCGTGGGCGCGCGCAAGAAGCGCACGTCGTTCATCATCACCTCTTGGCCGGTCTCAGGCTCATAAAGGTAGTTGCCGCAGATGCCGTGCACGGCGGGCGGGCGACCGGTGGCGATAGAGAGGTTATTGGGGTTGGTGAATGACGGGATCACCGAATGCGCCAGTCGGTCGGTTCCCGTGGCCCGCATCCGCTTGAGGCAAGGCATCAGACCCGCATTTATCGCCTGGGTAAGATATTCCGGCTCGCAGCCATCAAGGCAGATCGCGATGGCCGGCACTTTGGGCCAAGGGTAGCTGCGATCATTCGCCGTGACGGGCGCGCGGGGTGAACTGGTCATGTATTGTCCTTTATTTCAGCTTTTCGGGCCGCTTCAGGCGGCGAGTTTTGCGCGTTCGGCAATGGCTTTGGCGGGCGGGGCGGCCGAATCGACGCCCATTTCCTCAAGCGAGGCGCTTGCCGCCTTTACCACGCGGTGCATGACGTTTTCATCCATCCGGCCAATGCAGCCGATGCGGAAACTATCCACCACAGTCAGCTTGCCGGGATAAATGATGAAGCCTTTTTCTTTCATCAGCTCATAGAATTTTGTGAAGACAAAATTCTGATGCGCCGGGCAAAAGAAGGTCACGATGATCGGTGACAGCCAGCGATCCTTCAACAAGGTCTCAAACCCCAGATCGCGCATTCCGGCCACCATCGCATCGCGATTGCGGGTATAGCGCGCGCCCCTGCCTGCAACACCGCCTTCTTCGGCGTGAATGCGCAAGGCTTCAAGGAAAGCCGCAACAACATGGGTCGGCGGGGTATAGCGCCACTGGCCGGTTTTCACCAGATTGGCCCATTGCGCATAGATATCAAGACTAAGCGAATGGCAGTTGCCCTTGCACTGCTCCAACTCGGATTTGCGGGCGATAACGAAGCCAAAACCCGGCACGCCTTCGATACATTTATTGGCCGATGAAACCATCGCCTCATAACGGATCTGGTTCACATCAAGATCAATCGCGCCAAAGGCGCTCATGCTGTCGATCAGAAGTTTGCGGCCACGCGCGTAAGTGGCTTCGGAGATTTCGGCAATTGGGTTGAGGATCCCGGAGGAGGTTTCGCAGTGAATGGCAATCACATGGGTGATTGCGGGGTCGGCGTCCAAGGCGGCGCCAACCTCATCCCCGCGCGGCGGCATGTAGTCGCCCTTGTCGATCAACGTATAGGCGCGGCCCAGATAGCGCATGGTTTCAGCGGCGCGCAGGCCGTAAGCACCGTTTGCCAGCACCAAGACCTTGCCATCGCGCGGCACGAAAGTGCCCAGCAGCGCTTCGACACAAAACGACCCGGAACCTTGCATGGGGACGCAAGCAAACGCGTCCTTGGTATCGCCCGCAAGCGCAACCAGTTGATCGCACATGGATTTTGTCATAGCGCGGAAATCACCATCCCATGACCCCCAGTCGCGCAGCATCGCCTGTTTGACGCTGTAAGCCGTGGTCAGGGGGCCGGGCGTCAGCAGGTAGGGTTCGCCCATTACGGGGTCGGGGAAAGCATCTGATTGCACCATCGACATCGGGTTTCCTTGCTGCCAGATCATCTGTCTGCCCCGTTTTTTTCACGCGCAGTGATATATGTAAAATCGTTATTTTGTATTGTTTGATAAGTTTATCTGTGTGAATCCCTTGGTGCCGCACCACCTTGCATGCATCGAAAGAATCGTTAATTATAGTTAAAGTATCACTTTTTCCTATCTTGGCGGAGCCGAAATGCGATATGTACAGCTGCGGGCTTTTCACTATGTCGCCATCTCGGGCGGCTTTTCACGCGCGGCGGAAGCGCTTTTTCTGACCCAGCCGGCGATTTCGGATCAGGTCAGAAAGCTGGAAGAAGAATATGATATTTTGCTGTTTAACCGGCATAAAAAGCAAGTCACCCTGACCCATTCCGGTGAAAGGCTGTTGGAAATTACCCGACGGCTTTTTGAAAATGAAAGCCAGGCGCGCGAGCTTTTGTCAGAAAGCCGCGTTATGCGGGCCGGCACATTGCGGATCGTGGCCGACAGCGCCCAGCATGTGCTGAAAATTCTGGCCGAGTTTCAGAAGAAATATCCCGGCGTCGGCGTGACGATCAGCGGCGGTAACACCGAAAGTGTGATTGAAAATCTGTTCAGCTATGAAGCCGATATCGGCGTTTTGGGCGAAATCCCGCAAAGCCGCGAGTTTGAGACGCTTTTGCTGAATGCCACGCCCATCACGGCATTCGTCGCGGCATCGCATCCGCTTGCCAAGCGCAAATTTCTTGACTTCGATGATTTGAAAGACCTGCCACTTGTCATGCGTGAACGCGGCTCCAAGACCCGTAACAAGTTTGAAGAGGCGGCCTTGGCGGCGGGCTATGAATTCACCCCGTCGATCGTCGCTGAAGGCCGCGAAGCGGTGCGAGAGATCGTGGCCTCGGGTGTGGGTGTGGGGTTCGTGTCGGTCGCGGAATTTGGCGATGATCCGCGCCTGGTGCGCATCCCGATCAAGGGTGAAGACAGCATGATCATGGAAGAGACGTTGATTTGCCTGAAGGAACGTCGCGGCGGTAAACTGGTCAGCGCCTTTTTGGAAATAGCCGAAAGGCTTGCGGTCAAGACGGGCTGAGGCGGCAGTGCTGCGCTGGTCGGGGTGGCAGGTTTGGCCCTAGTATTCGGTGTTCAACGCGTCTTCCGCCGGGATTTTGCCTTCGCGCCGGGCGATGTAGTCGCGCAGGGCCTCGTCTGTTCCTTGGTCGAGTTTCGGTTCCTCGTAATCGCGCAAAAGCTTCTTGGCATGGTCAAGTGCGCGCGCCGTAATCTCGACCGAGCCTTCGGCCTGCCATTGTTCAATCGAGTTATTGTCCAAGAGCTTGGGCATGAAAAACGCCCGCTCAAAATTCTCTAGCGTATGGGAATGGCCAAGGTAATGCCCACCCGGCCCCACGTCGCGCACGGCTTGCAATGCTTCGTCGAAATCATCCCAGCGGATGCCTTCCGCCATGCGGTATCCCATGGCGCATTGTTCGGCATCGACCACGAATTTGGCGACCGAGCAATGCATGCCCGCCTCATTCCAGCCCGCCGAATGCCAGATGTAATTGGCGCCTGCATGCAAGACCGATGACAGCGTCGTCGCACTTTCATAGCCCGCCTGCGCATCGAAGGTCTTGGCCCCGCCAAGCGTGTTGGAACTGCGCCAGGGCACGTCGTAGAACCGCGCCATCTGGCCGATCATGAAGTTCATCAGGCTGATTTCGGGTGTGCCCGCCATTGGGGCACCCGATTTCATCGACACGGTCGAAAGGTAATGCCCGTAGATCGCCGGGCAGCCCTTGCGAATGACTTGGGTATAGGCCAGCGCGCTTAGCGCCTCGGCATTCAACTGGGCGACCGCAGGCGCCACCGAGGCCGGGGTATTGGCGCCACCCAAGACGAAGGGTGAACACAGCACCGGCTGGTTACGGCGACAAAAGGCGCGCATTGCCGATAGCATCGTCTCATCCCAGACAAGGGGGGAATTGCCGTTGCAATTGCCGGTGACGACGGGGGTTTGTTCCATCACATCGGCGCCAAAAAGGATCTCGCACATATCCATCACGTCTTCGGCATTCTTGCCGCTGGTGGTCATGCCCATGAAGGTCTTGTCAGAATATTTCATCGAGGAATAGGTGATATGCAGATGCCGGTGGCTGACCTTCAGATCCATCGGTTCAACAATGTGGTGGGCGCTGGAATGCAACGCCGGCGACATATGCGAAAGCTTGTGGAACATGTTGAGGTCGGCCATCACCGGCCAGCGGCGCACATCATCCAGATCGCGCAAGAAGGGCGCACCGGTCATCGGCACGAAGATCGAATGCTTGCCACCAAAGAGCAGATTGCGTTCGGGGTTGCGCGCAAGGTAGGCCCATTCGGACGGGATGGTCTTGATCAATTCGCGCACAAGGCTACGGTCAAGATGCACCCGATCGCCGCGCACATCGGCCCCGGCGCGGCGCCAGTCTTCAAGTGCGATATCATCGCGAAAGATCACCCCAACCTCTTCAAGGATCGACATTGACGCCGCATCAATCCGCGCGACCTGATCGGGGTCCATCGGTTCGCACAAAGGCAGGTTGCGCTTCAGCGACGGCAACATGCTGAAATCCGGGGCCGATCGCATTGCCTGACGCGCGCCGCGCCCGCCAGCCCGGCTTTTGCGTTCTGTACCGTCCATGGGGACCTCCGAAATGACTGTGCTGGTTTCACACGTCTTAACCTGCAAGCAGCGTCAGTCATTTCTTCGAAGCGATCATGTCAAAATACGACGTTTCGACATTTGGTGGATAAATCGGTCGCCGCCCGCGCGACCAAGTGGCAAAACCGCCAGAGGGAGAGGTGCAGCCATAGTGGGTGCGGCGGATTTTCTTGCTGCCCAATCGTTCGCGATTTCGTTATAAAGGGGTCAAACGCCTATTGGCGGATGCAGGAGAGAAACATGATCACCGCCCAAAGATCCGACCCCACAGGCACTTTCCCAACCGGCAGATTGCATGTCGTGCGGGCCTGCCTGCTGGCGCTTTTCACGGTCTGGTCCGTGGCCCTGACACCGGCCCATGCCGAGGCGGTCTTTGACCGTATACCCACCCAATATATCGCGGCTTTGGGCGATTCGGGTGCGACCTCGGGCAATGATGCGCAGACATGGGGGCATTGGGCAGTGGATCCGGGGCCGCGCGGCGTGCGGTCCAAAAACTATCCGCGGCTGATTGCCAATGGCGGTGTGGCGCCAAGTGGCTGGCAGTTTGACCCGGCGGCATGGTGGCTTGAAGAAAACGGGTTGATCATGGAAGCGCCGGTTTTTCCGCTGCCACCGGGCCGATATGTGGTGACCGGCGGGCGCGAGGTGACATCAATCCTGACGGTTGAGGAAGCGGATGCAAACGGTGCCCAAGGCTGGAGCCTGGCCGATGGCGCCTCGATCTATGATGTCACCCACCTGCGTTGCCGTGCGGCGCTTTACACGGCGAAAACCGAGGGCCAATCTTGCGCGCCCGACAAGACGCCAGCCAATGTCTTCCCGATGCGGCCGGGCATTTCCATGCCGCAAGTGGAAGGTTGCAACAAGCGCGACTATCAGGTTTTGATCGTGATCGGGATGATGGCCGAAGGCTGATCGCCACCGCTTGGCCATTAGCTGCGCAAAGGATGTTGTAAAGAGCGGCTTGAGAAGCATGGACGTTGCTTCGATCTTTTCGCCATCTCGTGCCAGAATTTTCAAGCAAAATAAGCTTAGCCGGGCGATCAAACCGCATGTCAGGTCAGACGTCACAAAGGGCAAAAGTCCCCCGACAGGAGCAACTTTGGTTCGTATGCGTGTCAGGAGTTCGCCGCGTTTCCTTGGTTTTGTTGCATGTTGTTGCCGATACGAATTACACTCTTTTCTCTAATGCCTAGTTTTGATTGCCGGTGTAACCGAGCAGAGCCTTCGCGCTGCTTCCCTTTATTGATTTGAGGCCTGATCGAGATGTCTACAAAGTCGGCAAGTCAGCTATGGATCGGCCCAATTGTGTGTTTCTTGGCCATCGCCGTGATCCTCAGGCTATGGAACCTTGATGTCCGGGCGTTGACGCATCCGGAAATTTACATTCCCGGAATCGATCTTTTGCCGGGAATTTCAGAACCTCCGCCACGTCACGATTGGCTCTTCTCAATCTGGTGGCACTTTCACGACGAGCCCCATGCGATGGGCTATTACCTTGGTATGCAGATCTGGACAACGATCGCAGGCACGTCGGAATTTGCCTTGCGTCTGCCCGGTGTCGTAATGGGCACCCTTTCCGTTTTCTTGGTCGCGGCAATTGCCACGAAAACCTATGGGCGCAACGTCGGCGTGATCGTTGCTTTGCTTTTGACGCTGCATGGGTTTCATATTTTTTTGGAGCCAAAATGCCCGAATGTATGTTCCGGCGGCATTCGTTGGCCTGATCTCAACTTCGATATTGGTTCATTTGTCACAGTTGAAAGTGGCATCCTGGCGCTGGGATCTGGCCTAT
>JBAUHP010000182.1:0-2132 GCA_049680345.1 Albidovulum sp.
AGCAAGCGGTCGTGGAGGATTACGAAAATCCGTATAGAGCTGAAATAGGGTTGGATCTTAGGGGACCTTACTGAAATGGCATGTGTAACAGAACACTCACTTTTCATACTCAGGCAGTATGCGGTAATCGTTGTATGTTTTCTAGCGGCATGCGCGGAACCACAGCCGGACAAATCTCTGCAGCAGGGTAACGATGTCAAGCTTTCGATTCGATATGGCTCCGATGGCATAGACTCGTGGCACGACGGGGCCTTGGCGTCGGGAAGCCGAACATATGGTGGAGAGGGGTGTATCGTCCCTGTGACAGAAAAAGACTCGGCTGATGTGATGGCGATCTTTTCGGCAGCCGAAAAGATCGCCATCGCTCAAAATGAGGACTTCTCGTCGCTCGTTCGCTTTACCGATTCCAACGGCGAATATTTTGCGGTCGGGGACTACGCGGAGTTTCGCGACAAAAGTGGAAAGCTCTATAAGATAAGCGACGAAACTTGGTCCGCACTCGTAAGAAGGGCTGACAAATTGGTTGAGCCGTTTGATTGTACGGGCGGCAAGTGGTGATTGCTTGGCCCCGTCATTCCAAATTGGGATCGAGGTCAGTTTCCGACGTGGAACTCCCGGCATGCTCACCCCCTAAACTCCACCCTCAACCGCCGCCCCGACACGCCCGTCCCACCACAGCCCCCGCAGCCAACCCCGGCGCAGGCTCCGCAACTCACCCCCACCAGATCCTGCGCCAGAACACCCCGCAAAACCTCGCCCACCACAAACTCCGGCACCCCAAGATCCACCAGCCGCGTCACAGCGCCCTCGGCCGAATTGGTGTGCAGCGTCGACAGAACCATCCGCCCGACCTGAGCTGCGCGGCAGGCAATCTCGGCCGTTTCCTCATCGCGGATCTCACCCACCAAAATCACATTCGGATCGTGGCGCAAAATGCTGCGCAAGACCCGCGCGAAGCTGAGGCCAATCGCCTCTTGCACCTGTACTTGCTGAATTCCGGGCAGGTTATATTCCACCGGATCCTCGACCGTCACGATCTTGCGCCCCTCGGTGTTCAGGTGGGCAAGCGCCGTGTAAAGCGTTGTGGTCTTGCCCGATCCGGTGGGACCGGTGACAAGGAAAAGCCCGCTGGGGCGTTCAATCACCTCTTTGATCTGCGCGGCCATCCCGGCGGGAAACCCGAGCTGATCCCACCCAAGGCGCAAGGCGCGCGGGTCAAGCACCCGGCAGACCAGACTTTCGCCCCAATGGGTGGGCAGCGACGAGAAACGAAAGTCGATATTGCGCCCGGCGATCATCGCGGTAAAGCGCCCGTCTTGCGGCATGCGGCGTTCGGCCACGTTCAACTCGGCCATGACCTTAAGCCGGGCGATGACTGATGCGGGCGACAGGCGCGGATCGGTGCGCTGCGGAGCCAGCATTCCGTTGATCCGGTAGCGAATGGATAGCCCGTCTTCGGTGCATTCAAAATGTACATCCGAGGCCCCGGCCAGAACGGCGTCGGTAAGCTTTTCTTGCACATAGCGGATCACCGGGCCGTCAGCATCGGTGGCGCGCAGCACCTCTTGATCGCGGGCAAATTTGGAGGCTTGGGCCGCGGCGGCCGTGGCCGGATCTGGCGGTGTCAGCAATGTCCGGATTGTGGCGACTGTGGCCGCCGATAGGGCCACCGGGCCGCCAAGGTGAAACGCCAATTCGTGCGCCAACTCCGGATCGCCGGGATCAGAGGCGAGGAACAGGGCCTCACGGCGCTCTGAGCACACCGGTGCGATCCCGCGTGAGGAGAGATAAGCAGGTGTCAGTTCGGCCACACGCGTGCTGTCAAGTTCGACATCGCGCGGATCTGCCACAAAGGAAATGTCATGTGCGGCTGCGACAACCGGCAACAGGGTTCTTTCATCGACAAGGCCCAGCCGGGAAAGGACACGCTCTATACGAGCATTTTCCTGGGTTGCGAGGCGTAGGGCCCGATCCAGATCGGCTGGGGTCGCGGCATTTGCATCCACCAGCTTGTCGTGAATGAGCTGATTCAGTGACCTAGCCTTTTCTTCAGACATCAAAGGGATTCCATTCGTTGAAAAGTTATGCTCTTTGCAACTGTACCGCGAAGCGTTGGGTGCACAATTTCTTTA
>JBAUHP010000183.1:0-5940 GCA_049680345.1 Albidovulum sp.
TGGCCAGTGAAGGTTTCGATGTCAGCTATGTCACCCCGGCGGGCAAGGTGGCCGAATGGGCAAGCTACACGGTGGAACAAGACCGCCTTCATGCACGGCTGATCGCGCTTGGCGTAAACATTGTGACACTGGCACAAGTCACCGGTTTGGGCGTCGGAACTGCGCGGTTGGCCTGTATCTACAGCGGCCACGAGACCGAAATCGCCTGCGGCGGCTTTATCCCGGTCACCTCGCGCGCGCCGCAAGATGCTTTGTGGCTGGCCTTGCAAGATCGGGGGCTGGCGTCGCTTGAACGGCTGGGGGATGCCCGCGCACCGGGGCTTATTGCCCATGCCGTTCACGATGGGCACCGCATCGGGCGCAGCCATATGGCAACGCCCGACAGCTTGGTCATAAGGCGCGAACGGGTGGTCTTGGGCGCTTAAGCCTTCGGTGCCGACAAGGGGCCATGGCAATGGCAGGTGACCAGATGGTCGTTGACCATGCCCACCGCCTCCATGAAGGCATAGACGATGGTCGGGCCTGCAAAGCGGAAACCGGCGCGTTTAAGGTCTTTTGATATCTGCTCGGAAAGCGGTGTCCAGGGCGGCACTTCCGCCATCGCGCGAAAGTTGTTTTGCAGCGGCGCACCATCGACGTAACGCCACAAGAACTGATCGAAACCCTGCTGTTCGGCAATCGCCAGATAGGCGCGGGCATTGCCAATCGTCGCTTGGATTTTGGCACGCGACCGCACGATACCCGCATCGCCCAGAAGGCGGGTCACATCCGCCTCGCCCCAAGATGCGATAACTTCGGGGTTGAAGCCTTCGAAAGCCGCACGAAAGGCATCGCGTTTCTTGAGAATCGTGATCCAGCTTAGCCCGGCCTGAAACCCATCAAGGATCAGCTTTTCCCACAAGCTGCGCGCATCCCATTCCGGCACGCCCCATTCGGTATCGTGATAATCAACATAAATCGCGTCATTGCCGCACCAACCACAGCGTTCGGGCATGATGTTTCCCCAATTATTGGCCGCAAGGCCGGGTCTTGTTTACCGCATCTTAGCGGCTTTTGGCGATGCTAGCGCAACTTGCAAGGAAGTCACCATGTCACGACCGGGAAGACCAATGCGCGACCCGCTAGCGCCGGAAGACGCCAACCCGCTGAATGCGGCCATTTCGCAGCGCGACCATGATACCATGTCCATGGTCAATCAGGCCCTGCAAAAGCGCGATGTCCTGTTGGCTTTTCAACCGGTTGTCCAAACGCAAATGCCAGACGGCCCCGCATTTTACGAGGGGCTTGTTCGGGTGCTGGACAGTACAGGGCGTATCATTCCTGCGCGCGAATTCATGGAGACTGTGGAAACCCGTGAAGAGGGGCGAATCATTGATTGCCTGGCACTGGAAATGGGATTGGAATCGCTTAGACGCGATCCGGCCTTGCGGCTTTCCATCAACATGTCGGCGCGCTCCATCGCTTATCCGCGGTGGATGCGAACGCTGAAGCGCGGCCTGAAAGCCAGTGATACCGCAGCCGAACGCCTGATTTTAGAGATTTCCGAACAATCGGCGATGATCATGCCCGACACCGTGATGACTTTCATGCGGGATCTGCAGCGAAAAGGCATATCCTTTGCCTTGGATGATTTTGGCGCGGGGGTGACATCCTTCATATATTTGCGCCAGTTCTTGTTTGATTTCATCAAGATCGACGGGCAATTCATCCGCGGCATCGCCGATAACCCCGACAACCAGTGTATGACGGCGGCTTTGCTGTCCATCGCCAAACATTTCGACATGTATACCGTGGCGGAATCCGTCGAGAATGCCCGCGACGCGGCGGCACTTTCGCAATTGGGTGTCGATTGCATGCAAGGCTACTACTTCGGGGCGCCAACCGTGACCCCGCCGTGGGAAAAGCCCAAACAGCGCAAACAGGCCTGACACTGCGACCTTTACGCTCTATCATGCCGATAGGCTTGCGAAGCGCTTGACCCTGCCGTCTTGTTGGTCATGCTGCATAGCGGCAATTATTGATCGGTGAGGAAGGTCTGCTGACTTTCCCGCGTAAGGGAAGAGGAATCCACATGACCAATGTCGTTATCGTCTCGGCTGCCCGCACAGCTGTTGGCAGTTTCAATGGCTCTTTCGCCAACACGCCCGCCCATGAACTGGGGGCCGCCGTGCTTGAGGCCGTCGTCGCCCGTGCTGGCGTTGACAAAAGCGAAGTGTCAGAGACGATCCTGGGGCAGGTGCTGACGGCCGGACAAGGCCAAAACCCGGCGCGTCAGGCACATATCAATGCGGGCTTTCCGCAAGAAAGCTCGGCCTGGTCGATCAATCAGGTTTGCGGATCGGGCCTGCGCACCGTGGCGATTGCCGCCCAGCATATCCAACTTGGTGACGCCGCCATAGTCGCTGCTGGCGGCCAGGAAAGCATGAGCCTTAGCCCCCATGTCGCCCATCTGCGCGCGGGCCAAAAAATGGGCGATATGAAATTCATCGATTCGATGATCAAAGACGGGCTGTGGGACGCGTTCAACGGCTACCACATGGGTACCACGGCCGAAAACGTCGCGAACAAGTGGCAAATCAGCCGCGAGATGCAAGATGCCTTCGCCGTTGCCAGCCAAAACAAGGCAGAAGCCGCGCAAAAAGCCGGGAAATTCGCGGATGAGATCGCAGCCTTCACCGTCAAGACCCGCAAAGGCGATATCGTCGTCGATCAAGACGAATATATCCGCCACGGTGCCACGATCGAATCGATGACCAAGCTGCGCCCTGCCTTTGCCAAAGAAGGCTCGGTCACAGCGGGCAATGCCAGCGGGTTGAACGATGGTGCAGCCGCGGTTTTGCTGATGTCAGCGGATGAGGCCGCCCGCCGCGGCCTGACCCCATTGGCGCGGATTGCGTCTTATGCAACCGCCGGCCTTGACCCCGCGATCATGGGTGTGGGTCCGATCCATGCCAGCCGCAAGGCATTGGAAAAGGCGGGTTGGAAAGCCAGCGATCTTGACCTGATCGAGGCGAATGAGGCCTTCGCCGCACAGGCTTGTGCCGTCAACAAGGACATGGGCTGGGATCCGGCGCGGGTGAATGTGAATGGCGGTGCCATTGCCATTGGCCACCCGATTGGTGCCAGCGGCTGCCGCATTCTCAATACGCTGTTGTTCGAGATGAAGCGTTCGGGCGCGAAAAAGGGCCTTGCGACACTGTGCATCGGCGGTGGCATGGGCGTCGCCATGTGCCTTGAACGGCCCTGATCCTTCAAATTTTTCTGCAAATGCGAAATTTGGGGGCGCAATAATATTGCGCCCCCTTGCCGTTTTCGGTAACACCGTTTCAATCTCAATACATCGGAGGAAGAATCATGGCGAGAGTTGCATTGGTCACCGGCGGGTCACGGGGCATAGGGGCCGCGATATCAGTCGCGCTGAAAGAGGCGGGCTACAGCGTTGCGGCCAACTACGCTGGCAATGACGATGCAGCGGCGGCCTTCACCAAGGAAACCGGCATTCCGGCCTACAAATGGTCAGTCGCCGATTATGATGCCTGCGCCGCCGGTATCGCCAAGGTAGAGGCGGATCTGGGGCCGGTCGAGGTGTTGGTGAACAACGCCGGGATCACCCGCGATGCGATGTTCCACAAGATGACACCGCAACAGTGGAAAGAGGTGATCGACACCAATCTTTCCGGGGTTTTCAACATGACCCACCCGGTCTGGGGCGGCATGCGTGACCGCAAATTCGGGCGGGTGATCAACATCTCCTCCATCAACGGACAAAAGGGCCAGGCCGGTCAGGCCAACTATTCGGCCGCCAAAGCGGGCGATCTGGGTATCACCAAGGCGCTGGCCCAAGAAGGCGCGCGTGCCGGCATCACCGTCAACGCGATCTGCCCGGGCTATATCGGTACGGAAATGGTTATGGCCATTGATGAAAAGGTGCTGAACGAGCGGATCATCCCGCAAATTCCGGTTGGCCGCCTGGGCGCCCCCTCTGAAATCGCGCGGATCGTGGCATTTCTGGCCTCGGACGACGCAGGCTTTATCACCGGCTCCACGGTTTCGGCCAACGGCGGGCAGTTTTTCGTCTAAGCCAAAGTTGAACGCGAATTTGCCCCCGGTGCCACAGCGCCGGGGGCTTTTTCTTGCCTTCCCTTAGGTAAGGTATCCCTGACTGCCGCACATCCCTAAGCTGTGCAAGACTTCAAGCGTTACCCCGCAACCTTGCTTGAAGGAGTATACCATCATGTCATCTCCCCATGGAATGAGCGACCTGAGAGGGCTGCATGCCTATTGCAGCCGCGACCATCATCATAGCGAAGGCGATCGGTTCGGCCGCCTGTTTCCCGATGCGGCCCCGCTGTTCACCGATCCGCGCTTGCTTGAACAGCTTGGCCAGCCCGGCGGGCCAATGGATGCAGGCTCAAACGGGCCCCGCACCCAGACGGTTGCGGTCGGGCAGGTGTTTTTTGGCCAGTTTGTTGATCATGATGTCACGCTGGATGTGACTTCCAGCTTTGACAGCATCAACGTCCCTAGCAGTATCGCCAATGCCCGCACGCCCACGCTGGATCTGGATTGCATCTATGGTACCGGCCCGGAAACCATGCCGTTTCTTTACCATTCGTCCGGCCAGTTCAAAGGTGTGAAACTGGTGACCGGCGCCGATCTGAGCGCGGATCCCCTGGCCGCGGATGATCTTGCGCGGGTCGGTGATGTGGCTTTGATCGGTGATTTCCGTAATGATGAAAACCGCATCGTCAGCCAGGTTCAACTGGCGATGATCCGTTTTCACAATCGCAACTGCGCGGATCTGGCCGGCCAGTTCAGCGGTAAGCATCTTTATGAAGAGGCTCGCCGCCGCACCACCTGGCATTATCAATGGTGTGTCGTGCATGATTATCTGGGTCTGATTTGCGGTGACGGGGTCGTGCAGCGCATTTTGGCCGAGGGTCGGCATTTTTATCGCCCCAAAGTGCCTTTCATCCCTGTCGAATTCTCGGTCGCGGCCTACCGCTTTGGCCATAGCATGGTGCCGATGAAGCTGCAGGTCCAGAAGAACGCGCCCAATTTCGAGCTGTTCGGCACCGTGTTCGGCAAGGGCTTCTCGCCCATCGCGGACCCCCGCGCGGTGGTCGATATGCATGAGATTTTCGATACTTACGAGGGGCGTAATGTGCAACGCTCAAGCAGGCTTGATGCGAAACTGGCCAGTGACCTTCTGGCACTGCCGACGCGCATTGATGCCAGCCATATGTCGCTTGCAAGCCGTAACATGATCCGCGGCCAAAGCTTCTTGCTACCCTCTGGCGAGACCGTGGCCGAGTTGCTCGGGCGGCCCGCCCCGGAAATCCAGCAAGTCAGCGATGCGGCAAAAGCCGCAGAACCCGGCCTGTCGCGCGGCACACCTTTGTGGTTCTACTTGCTCAAAGAGGCCGAGCTGATCGGGCGTGAAACCCTGTCGGGCACCACGATGCCCGGCGAGGGCCTTGGTCCAACCGGCGCCACGATCGTCGCCGAGACGATTATCGGTCTGATCGAGCTTGACCCACGTTCATGGCTTGGCGGCAACCGCAACTGGCGCCCCGAAGCCTACAGCGATGATCCCTCGGTCGAGATTTCAACCGTTGGCAACATGCTGGCCTATCGCTAACCCATCGCCGCTGCCCCCGCTATGTGGTGGGGCGGCGGCCCCTCCGGCCACGCCCGGCGAAGAAATGGTTAATCCTTCTGTGTAAGGCTATTGGTTGTTGATAGCTTTGGTAAACGCAAAAGGACGGCGGCCATGCACGGCACATTCCTACCACCGCGCCCGATTGCGCGTGACCCGCGGGCCGAGCGGATAGCGGCCCTGTCGCATGAGTATTTGTCGGCAACGCCAGAGCGCCGCGAAGAGATCGGCGCAGAGGTGGCGGCGCTTGTTGATGGTGGCGTCGCGGTGTTTCCAAGCGC
>JBAUHP010000184.1:0-10112 GCA_049680345.1 Albidovulum sp.
AATGCCAAAACCGCGACCGACCATATCGCGGTATTGCGCCCCCATGCCTGGCTGATGGTCGGCCATTGCGCGGGCCTGCGCAACAGCCAGAGCCTTGGCGATTTCGTCCTGGCCCATGCCTATGTGCGCGAAGACCATGTGCTTGACGCCGACCTGCCGGTCTGGGTGCCGATCCCGGCCCTGGCCGAGATTCAGATTGCCTTGCAAGAAGCCGTGGCAGAGGTCACCAAGCTGGAAGGCTATGATCTCAAGCGTATCATGCGTACCGGCACTGTCGCCACGATTGATAATCGCAACTGGGAATTGCGCGACAAATCCGGCCCGGTGCAGCGGCTTAGCCAAAGCCGCGCGATTGCGCTTGATATGGAAAGTGCGACGATCGCGGCCAATGGCTTTCGCTTCCGGGTGCCCTACGGCACGCTGCTTTGCGTGTCAGACAAGCCTTTGCACGGCGAATTGAAGCTTCCGGGCATGGCAACGGATTTCTATAAAACCCAGGTCAGCCGCCATCTTTTGATCGGGGTTCGGGCCATGGAAAGACTGCGCGAAATGCCGCTGGAACGCATCCATAGCCGCAAGTTGCGCAGTTTTGACGAGACCGCCTTCCTTTAACGCCAAAAAATCAACAAAATAGGGCGAAAATTGCTTGCTTTGACGACCAAAAGAATGTGATGCACCACTACAGGCTGTTATATGCCGACAATGACCCCCTACAGACGGGGCCAGAGAGGAGACAGACATGTCCAAACCAATGACGAAGACCCAGCTGGTGGCCACTTTGGCCGATGAAATGGGTTCCGACAAAAAAGCCGCTTCCGCAGCACTCGATGCAATCGCGGCTGTTGTCACACGTGAGGTTGCCAACGGCGGCGCCGTCACCCTGCCCGGTATCGGCAAGGTCGTATGCCGCGCCCGCCCCGAGCGTCAGGTCCGCAATCCCGCCACCGGCGAGACGATGACCAAAGCCGCCGACAAGGTTGTGAAGGTCGCGATTGCCAAAGCGCTTAAAGACAGCGTCAACGGCTGATCCCGTTCGGCCCCCGGGCCACGTGGCACAATATCAGGGCCGCCCGATCGGGCGGCCCTTTTTCATTTGCATCATGTCAGTTGAAAGGGGCGGCAAGATGAAATCGGACACACAAGCCGACCGCGCCGAATTTATGGCAGGTCTGCGCGATATAGCACCCCTTGCACTGGGGGTGGCAGTCTATGGGCTGGCCTTCGGATTGCTTGCCGTGCAAGCGGGCATGAACGGCTTGCAGACCGGTATCATGGGCACGCTGGTGTTTGCCGGGTCATCCCAGATCGTCATGGTCGAGCGGATCGTATCAGGCGCAGGCGCATTTGCCGCCGTTCTGGCCGGTATCGCGCTGAACCTGCGGCTGTTGTTGATGACCGCCTCGTTGCGCGAAGAGCTTGCCAACCGCCCCTTTTGGCAGGTGGCCTTGGGGGTGCATCTTGCCACGGATGAGAACTGGGCGCTTTTGCATGCGGCGCGCAACAGCGGCAAGCGGGTCGGCTACTGGTATCTTGTCGGCGGGGGCCTATGCCTGCTTGTCACCTGGGTCGTCGCAACCACCGCTGGCGCCAGCCTTGCCGCCGTCTTGCCCGCGCCGCGGGCGCTGGGTATGGATTTCGCCTTCACCGCCGCCTTCATCGCAATCATGCGCGGTCTGTGGCGGGGCGCGCGCACTGATCTTCTACCTTGGGCAGTATCGGGTGGAGTGGCAGCACTGATGCTTTTGGCGACACCGCTTGACCCTTCCTGGGGTATGGGAATCGCGGCTATCGCAGGTGCGTTGGTCGCGGGGCTGCGCGGACATGGATAACTACTTGCTGATCCTCATTGGCCTCGCCCTGCCGACCTTCGCCATTCGCCTTGGCGGCTTTTACCTAGGCAACCGCCTGCCCGCCCATGGCGGATGGGCGACCGCTTTACGCGCCCTGCCCGGATGCCTGATCACAGCACTGGTCGCGGTGCTGCTGGCGCAAGCGGGCCCGGCGGAATGGGGCGCCGCAGCCGTCGCAGCCGCTGTTGCCCTGACCCTCAGGAACCTGCCCCTGACCATGGCCGCCGGTATCCTTGCGGTTCTTGCACTGCGCGCCTTGGGTTAAAGCGTTTCCATTACGCCTCTATCTGTGGCAAGGCCTTCAGACCATAAGGAGGGGCTGAGGCATGGATATACGCTCAATTTTCATGGGCCTGGCTTTCGCCTTCATGTGGTCCTCGGCCTTCACCTCGGCGCGGATGATCGTGGCCGATGCGCCGCCCTTGGCCTCGCTAAGCTTGCGGTTCTTGATATCGGGCCTGATCGGCGTCGCAATTGCGCGCGCCATGGGGCAAAGCTGGCAACTGCCGCGCGCGCAATGGCGCGCCGTTGCGGTGTTCGGCCTGTGCCAAAACGCGCTTTACCTTGGCCTGAATTTCGTGGCTATGCAGTGGATAGAGGCCTCGCTCGCCTCGATCATCGCCTCAACCATGCCGTTGATCGTGGCCCTTCTGGGCTGGCTTTTCATCGGCCAAAGACTGCGCCCCCTTGGTGTGGCCGGGCTGATCACCGGCTTTGCCGGGGTCGCCATCATCATGGGCACGCGGTTTTCAGGCGACATCAGCCTGCCCGGCCTCGCCCTTTGTACCATAGGCGCCTTCGCACTGGCCATCGCCACATTAACCATGCGCGGCGCATCGGCGGGCGGGAACCTTTTGATGGTCGTGGGGTTGCAGATGTTCGTAGGCTCTGCCCTGCTGGGTCTGGCCGCCCTGGTGTTTGAACCATGGCAGGTGAACCTGACCCCGCGCCTTGGCCTTGCCTTCGCCTATACAACGTTGGTGCCGGGGCTGATTGCCACCTGGGTCTGGTTTCGGCTGGTCGAACGGATCGGGGCGGTCAGGGCCGCCACCTATCATTTCTTGAACCCATTCTTTGGCGTCGCGGTGGCCGCCGCCCTTTTGGGCGAAACCCTGCGGCCCGCCGATATTTTGGGCGTGGTGATCATCGCCGCAGGCATTTTGGCCGTGCAGCTTTCAAAACAGGTCAAGGCGCCCGCCTGAGGCGCCCTGACTTGGTAGCCCTGGCCCAATCCTTCAGCCCTTGCGCGCCGCGCGGATCGCCTCATCCAGCTTGCCCAAAGCTTCAGTGAAGACCTCATCTTGTATGGTGATCGGCGACAAGAAGCGAACGACATTGCCATAAACACCGCAAGTCAAAAGCAGCAAACCACGCGCCAGCGCCTCGGTCCGCACCTTATTGGCAAAATCCGCCGAAGGCTTGCCGCCCAGATTGAATTCGACCGCATTCATGAAGCCCGGACCACGGATATCTGCAATCTCGGGCACCTCGTCACGCAGCGACGCCAGATGCTGTTTCAACCGTGACCCAAGCTGATTGGCCCGGTCGCACAGGTTTTCCTCGGCAATCACATCCAGCACCGCGTTGGCCGCCGCTATGCCCATCGGGCTGCCACCGTAAGTGCCGCCAAGCCCGCCGGGGGCCGGTGCATCCATAACCTCGGCCCGGCCGGTCACCGCCGCCAGCGGGAACCCCCCGGCAAGCGATTTGGCCATTGTCGTCAGATCCGGTGCCGCATCGTGATGTTCCATCGCAAACATCTTGCCGGTACGCGCAAAGCCGGTCTGCACTTCATCGGCGATAAGCAAGATGCCGTGCTGATCGCAAATCTTGCGCAGTTGGGTCATGAATTCGCGCGGTGCCTCGTAAAACCCGCCCTCGCCTTGAACCGGCTCAAGAATAATCGCGGCCACCCGTGCCGGATCAACATCCGCCTTGAACAGATAATTCAGCGCCTCAAGCGATTGATCGACCGAGACACCGTGCAAAGCCACCGGGAAGGGCACGTGGAAGACATCATTCGGCATCGCACCAAAGCCAACCTTGTAAGGCACAACCTTGCCCGTTAGGGCCATGCCCATGAAGGTGCGGCCATGGAAGGCGCCGGTAAAGGCCACAACCGCCTGACGGCCCGTAGCGGCACGCGCTATCTTGATGGCATTTTCAACCGCCTCGGCGCCGGTGGTCACGAAGATCGACTTCTTCTCACCCTCGCCCGGAACCATCGCATTCAGCCGTTCGGCCAAGCGCACGTAGTTTTCATAGGGCACCACCTGGTGGCAAGTATGGGTGAAGTGATCAAGCTGGTCCTTGACCGCCGCGATAATCTTGGGGTGGCGGTGACCGGTGTTCAAAACCGCGATGCCGCTGGCAAAATCGATATAGCGGTTGCCTTCCTTGTCCCAGATCTCGGCGTTTTCGGCGCGCTCGACATAGACTTGCGTCATCACGCCCACGCCGCGCGACATGGCGGATTTGCGGCGGGTTTCGATTTCAGCGTTCTTCATGCGTCTTCCCCTCTGGAACGACCGCCCGTTATCGGTTGGGCAGGTTGCAATTGTTATATGTCGGGGGCCGTCATCTGTGGCCCCATGGGTCCTTGGAGTGAAAATATGATCAAAAACAAAATTGCGAAAGCCTGAAAACGACGAAATCTGCCCGCAGGGGCGTGTTTCAGGCCAAATGGCCGCGAAAAGCCGCCACGACCTCTTGGTAAACCGCGCGTTTGAACGGCACGATGGCGCGTACCATCTCCTCCGCTGAAACCCAGCGCCACGTGGAAAACTCCGGGTGCTGGGTGGCGATGTTGATTTGATCGTCACGCCCGGTGAACCGGTACAAATACCAGCGCTGCTTTTGGCCGCGATACTTGCCGCCCCAAACCTTGCCAAGCAGGTCAGGCGGCAGATCATAGATCACCCAGCCCTTTGTTTTATCAACAAATTCAACAAGATCAGCCGTAACGCCGGTTTCCTCCCACAATTCGCGCAGGGCCGCCGCACGCGGTTTTTCACCTTTGTCTATCCCGCCTTGCGGCATCTGCCAGGCGGGGGTGTCACCTTCGCTGTCACAGCGCTGGCCTGCAAAAATATGGCCCTCGGCGTTGATCAGCATGACGCCGACACAAGGTCTGTAGGGCAGTTTTTCTATCTGATCTATGGTCATTATCGGGGCGGGGCCGGTTGCCCGGCCCCTTCCTTTACGGGTTGGGCTGAAGAACGCTCAGCCCCTTGATGATATCAAGCGCATAGGCCAGCTGATAGTCGTCGAGGCGGCGCTTGGCGGCTTGTTCGGCCAAGATCTGTTCCTCTTGCAGCAGCTTACGCTCATCCTCTGTCATCGAATCGTTCGACAGACTGCCGCGCAGATCCGCCTCAGAGCGCAGGCCCTTATTCTTGGCCGCATCTTCCTCGCCATCCTCGGCCGCATCCACCGGCCGCGCGGGCTGTTCCACCACGATATCGGGCGAAATGCCCAAAGACTGGATCGACCGCCCCGACGGCGTGTAATAACGCGCGGTGGTCAGGCGCATGGCCGCATCGCCGCGCAGCGGAATAACGGTCTGAACCGAGCCTTTGCCAAAGCTCTTGGTGCCAACCACGATTGCACGGTGGTGGTCTTGAAGTGCGCCAGTCACAATCTCTGACGCCGAGGCAGAACCTCCGTTGATCAGCACCACAATGGGTTTTCCATCGGTCAGATCACCGGCTTCCGCGTTGAACCGCTCGCTGTCTTGGGGGTTGCGGCCACGGGTTGATACGATCTCGCCCTTTTCAAGAAACGCATCCGAAACCGATATGGCCTGGGTCAAAAGCCCACCCGGATTGTTGCGCAGATCCAAAACAAAACCCGCAACCTTGTCCATGCCGCCCGCTTCTTCGACAGATTTCTTGATGCCGTCTTGCACCCCCGAGAATGTCTGGTCGCTGAAGGTCGACACCCGCAAAACCACAATATTGCCCTCCAAACGGGCCTTTACCGCAGCAATCTTGATCGTATCGCGGATGATAGAGACGTCGAAAGGTTGCTCCACCTCCGGGCGAACGATGGTGATGATGATCTCTGACCCGACCGGGCCGCGCATCATATTGACCGCCTGATCAAGCGTAAGCCCGTTCACCGGCTCGCCGTCAACCTGGGTAATGAAATCGCCACTTTGAATCCCGGCCAGATCGGCGGGGGTTCCGTCGATCGGCGAGACGACTTTGATAAAGCCCTCTTCTTGGGTCACCTCGATGCCAAGACCGCCGAATTCGCCGCGCGTCTGGGTGCGCATATCGGAAAAGTCTTCGGCGTTCATGTAGCTCGAATGCGGATCAAGTGAGGTCAGCATCCCATTGATCGCCGCCTCAATCAGCTTACCCTCATCCGCCGGTTCGACATATTGCGAACGGATACGTTCAAAAATGTCCCCAAACAGATCCAGCTGCTCGTAAACTGACGCGGGCTTTTGCGTCTCTTGTGCAATCAAGGGGCCGGCGACCTGCGTCGTCAGCAAAACCCCTGCGACCGTTCCGCTGACCGCTGCGTAAAGGAACTTTCTCATGACCTAGTCTTTCCTTGTTTCAATGAACCACGGTGCGGGGTCCACAGGCTCCTCGCCCTGTCTAACTTCGATATAAAGCGTTTCCGGCCGCTCTGCACCACCACCTTTTTGCATTCCGCCTGCCATAATGGTCTCGGTGCTGTCTTGACCGCCCATCAACCCCAGCGGCGCCCCGGCGGCCAAGACATCACCCGTCTCGCCAAACACCCTGCCTAACCCGGCCAAAACCAAGAGGTAACCCGAAGCCGGTTCAAGGATCATCACATTTCCGTAGTCCAACAGCGGCCCGCGGTAACGTATCGTCGCAGGCCAGGGCGTTGTGACAAGTGCAGCCGGGCGCGTGGCCACCAACAGGCCGGGCCTTATGATGCCAGCCGCATCCGCCTCGCCTGCCGGGCGCAAAAGTCTGCCAAGAACCGGCAAGGGCAACTGGCCCTTGGCAGCGGCGAAATCGGCCACGGGTGCGCCGATATCATTTTCAAACCCGGCGATGCCGATGGCAAAGGCATCTAGCGTGTCGGCATCAATCAAAAGCGCGCTCAGCTCGGCGGGGTCTTCGAGGTAGCGTTTGGGCAGATCGGTGCGGTCCTGTATGGCTTGCGCAAGGGCGGTGCGTGCCTCTTGCACAGCGCCCAGGCCCTTTTGCAACGTTGCCGCCGTTTCTTCCTGAAGGCGGCGGATATTGCGCATTTCGGTCAGTTCTTGGTGCAGATCATTGGCCTCATTTTGCAAGGCCGGCGCGACAGATCCAAGGATCAATTCAGACCGCGCAGTGCCAAGCGGGCCATTCGGATGCACCAACAACAGCGGCAAAGGCGCTGTCTCCATCGACGCCATAACCCCAAGCAACTGGCCGATCTGATCGCGCCGCGCCTCAAAAGACGCCGCAATCGCGGCTTCGCGCACGACGGCCCCCCTCAAGGCATCGCGCAAGGCTTCAAGCCCGGTTTCATAGGCGCGGATTGTCGCCGTCAGTGCAGCGATCCGCGCCTTGCCGCCCTTTGCCGATTGCAGCGCCGTGATCGCCGCCCGAAGGTCGATCGAGGCCTGTTCTGCCGTCAGGGCCGAAGAGGTTTCAGCGCACAATCCCAAAGGCGCCAAGGCAACAATCGCAAAAACAAGCAGACCCTTGATGTTCATTCTGCGGGCTTGGTGATCAGGGATTTTCCGGTCATCTCGGCAGGCAATGGCAGCGCCAGCAAATCAAGAAGCGTCGGTGCAAGATCCGCAAGCCTGCCATCGGTCAAAGCGGCACCCTGCGGTCCACCCACCAAAACAACCGGCACTGGATTGGTCGTATGCGCGGTATGCGGGCCCCCGGTTAGCGGATCAATCATCTTCTCGCAGTTGCCGTGATCGGCGGTCACGATCATCGCACCGCCGTATTTGTCCAAAGCCTCCAGCACCAGCCCCAATCCATGATCAACAGATTCGCAGGCCTTGATCGCCGCAGACAAAACCCCGGTATGGCCAACCATATCGGGATTAGCGTAATTGACGACGATCAGATCATAGCCCTTTTCAATGGCCAAAACCAATTGCGCGGTGACCTCTGGGGCGGACATTTCGGGCTGCAAATCATAGGTGGCGACCTTCGGTGATGGCGCCATATACCGATCTTCGCCAACCTCGGGTTGCTCACGACCGCCGTTCAAAAAGAAGGTGACATGCGGGTATTTCTCAGTCTCTGCCAGACGAAACTGCGACAACCCGTGTTGCGCCACCCAAGAGCCTAACGTATTGACCACCTGCTTTTTGGGGTAAGCGGCGGCCATGAAGGCATCATGGGTTTGCGAATAATCCACCATGCCAAGAATCGCGGCCCAATGCGGGCGAATGCCGCGATCGAACCCGGTGAACGCGTCCTCGCCGATGGCCAGCAGAATCTCGCGGGCGCGGTCAGCGCGGAAATTCAGGCAAAAGAAGCCATCATTGTCCTTGGCACCGGCATAGCCTGCGATGACCGTGGGCGCGATGAATTCGTCGCCTTCGCCGCGCTGGCCAGCAGCCGCAACGGCCGCCGCCGCATCCGGCGCGGCCTCGCCCTGACCCATCACCATGGCCTGATAGGCCCGCGATACCCGGTCCCAACGATTGTCGCGATCCATCGCAAAGTAACGGCCAATGACCGTCGCTACATAAGCGCCTTTTGGCAAGCGCGCCTGCAGATCGGCGATGAATGCAGGCGCAGATCCCGGCGCCACATCGCGCCCGTCGGTGATCGCATGCAAAGCAACCGGCACGCCTTGGTCCGTCAGCGCGCGTACCGCCGCCAGAACATGATCAATATGCCCATGCACCCCGCCATCGGAGATGACCCCCATCAAATGCCCCGTCCCACCGGACGCCTTGAGCGTTTGGGCAAATGCGAGGATGGCGTGATTTGAAAAGAAACTTTGGTTCTCGATTGCGAGGTCGATCTGGCCAAGATCCATGGCCACAACGCGGCCCGCACCGATGTTGGTATGCCCAACTTCGGAATTGCCCATCTGGCCGCTGGGAAGCCCGACATCGGGGCCATGGGTCACAAGCCGCGCCGCCGGGCCGGATGCCATGATCCGATCGAAATTGGGGGTATGCGCCAAGGCAACCGCATTTCCGCTGCTGTCGGACTGCAAGCCCCAGCCATCGAGAATGCACAAAATAACGGGCCTGGGTCGGGTCATCAAAAGCTCCTCGGTGCTGGCCCGGTGTTTCTAAGACCTGTAAAGGCGCACAGCAACCGACTTCGATTTTTCTGCGAAAAATCAGGCAAATTTTCGCAGAAAATTTGTTGCGGCTCAGGCCCGATGGTAGGGCGCGCCCGCGAGGATTGAGGCGGCGCGGTACAATTGCTCTGTAAGCATCACACGCGCCAGCATATGTGGCCAGACCATTGGCCCAAAAGACAACAGCCTGTCCGCCCGGTTGCGCAATGCTGGGTCCAGCCCGTCTGCGCCACCGATGATGACAGCAAGCTCTTGGCGCCCGTGATCACGCCAATCGGCAAGCAGATCTGCAAATTGTGGCGAGGACAGCGGATCACCACGCTCATCAAGCGCCATCAGGGCCGCGTCTGGCACAATCACGCGTTCCAGCAACGCAGCCTCGGTGCGCATACCGCCGCTTTTCTTGTCTTCAACTTCGATGATCCGTGCGGGGCCAAGGCCTAGCCCGCGACCACTGCGTTCAAATCGTCGCAGGTAGTCGGTCACCAACTCTTGCTCGGGGCCCGAGCGCATGCGGCCCACGGCACAGATACTGACGCGCATCAGGCTGGCGTGGCCGATCCAAGATGCCCCGATCCGCCGGGGATCCACATCTTTTCAAGCTGATAGAATTCACGCACTTCCGGGCGGAAGACATGAACGATCACATCTTGGGTATCAAGCAAGACCCAATCGCCCTGCTCTTTGCCTTCGATCTTGCAGATGCGACCCATCTCTTCTTTCAGGCGTTCGGCCAGCTTCTCAGCAATGGCCCCGACCTGCCGCGACGAGCGCCCAGAACAAATGACCATGTAATCCGCAACGCTTGAGCGTCCGCGCAGATCAATTGTCACCACATCTTCGGCCTTGTCATCGTCGAGAGAGGAAAGAATTCGGGCAAGAAGCGCATCGCTTTGCCCATCGGAAGGCTGTGCCATCATTGACACTGCCTGCGCAGCCACATTATCGGCCGCTTCATGGAGGTTGAACAGAACATAGTTCTCCTGTGTTAAACGTCGCATCAGCCCC
>JBAUHP010000185.1:0-2929 GCA_049680345.1 Albidovulum sp.
GGATCGGTGACGCTGAAAGTTTCATTGGATGTCGCCGCACACCATTTCCCATTGATGTAGGAAAAGCTGCGGACAAGTGCTTTGTCTTTGATCTCGGGTCGGGCGGATAGGGCAGTTGCGGCCACGGGCGTTCATCCTTCTGATGCCCCACCATTCATAAAGGCCGAACACAGAAGATGTGGCTGAAGTATAGAAGACAAACAGCCAATATGGCTGCGAAACCGCGTCTATTCGGGTGAAAATAGGGCTGCAAAGGGCGGCACGCCTGCGCTTTTGACCGGCTTGGTCACAACATAGGTGAAATACTGCGACAGGCCGATCCGCGATTCCAGCATGGCGTCGATCAGCCGTTGATAAGAATCGATGTCACGCGTCACGATTTGCAGCAAATAATCAAAGCCGCCGCCAAGCGCCCAGCAGCCGATGACTTCGTCATGGGTCTGAACGGCGGCCTCGAAGGCCCGAAAACTCGCCGCCGTGTGATCGGCGATTTGGGCGGCCACAAACACGGTGACATGCGAGGCCAGTTTCTTGAGGTTGATCTCGGCGCGGTAGCCTTCGATCAGACCGGCCTTTTCCAGCTTTTTCAAGCGGTCCCAGCACGGTGTGGGCGACAGGCCGATGCGGTCGGCCAAGGCCGCTTTGGTGATCCGCCCCTCGCGGGACAAAACACGCAATATCTCCAGATCGCGTTGGTCAAGCTGCACGCGACACCCCCTTGGTGCTAGCTTACCACAACACCCACAACGGCAGCGCAGTCACCCGATTTGATCAGGCCGGGGAAGTGACGGCTGATCAAGATGCCGCTGCGTTTCGCGCGGTATTCGGTCGGGGCGACCCCGCTGCGGTCAGTGGGCCAGACGCGGGCCACGACATCGCCCTTTTGAACCCTATCCCCCAGATCAACGACCGGCTCGTGCATGCCGTCAACCTCGCTGAAAACAAAGCAATCGCCATCGGGCATATCCAGCCTTACGGTCGGGTCGATCTGCATCTTGCCGCGCAAGATGCCAAAATGGATCAGCACATTGCGCAAGCCCTTCTTGGCGATGGAATTGGACTTTGCCGTTGATGACCCGCCACCACCAAGCTCGGTTGAGACCAGCACCTTGCCCATATCCTCGACCGCAGTGTCGTACATGCCGACGTTGTCGATTTCCAGCAGCTGCACCGAATAGGGGGCGTTGAAGGCATCCATCGCGGCAAAGCAGGCGGCCTCAAGGGTTTTATCCTCCAAGATATGCGCCGCCGCAAAGGGCACGAAATCCAGCGTCTTGCCGCCTGAGTGGAAATCAACCGCAAAATCGGCCAGCGGCAGCAACGTGCGCTGGAAATAATCCGCGATCTTTTCGGTGGGCGTGCCGTCGGGCCGGCCCGGAAAGCTGCGGTTCATGTTGCCCTTGTCGATGGGCGAGGTGCGGGTGCCTGCGCGAAACGCCGGGAAGTTGAAGGCGGGCACGATGATCACCCGGCCCGATACGTCCCTCGCGCTTAGCGTCACGGCCAATTCCTGAAGGGCGATCGGCCCCTCATATTCGTCGCCGTGATTGGCCCCGGTCAACAGCGCGGTCGGCCCGTCGCCATTCTTGATCACCGAAATCGGGATCATGATCGAGCCCCAGGCACTGTCATCGCGGCTATAGGGCAGCTTGAGGAACCCATGATGGATGCCGTCGGCGTCCAGCGGGATGGTTGCTGATATCGGATTGGTCTTCATGTCCTAGTCCTTCACAACCATCTTGCGCGGCACGTCGGCCAGACATTCATAGCCGGTTTTGGTGATGCGGATACTTTCGGTGATCTCAAACCCCCAATCCTCCATCCACAGGCCGGTCATGAAGTGAAAGGTCATGTTTTCTTGCAAAACCGTCTTGTCACCGGGGCGCAAAGACATGGTGCGTTCGCCCCAGTCGGGCGGATAGCTTGCGCCGATGGCATAGCCGGTACGGTTGTCTTTGATGATGCCGTAGGTCTTGAGCACGCCGAAGAAAGCCTGGGCAATATCTTCGCACAGATTGCCTTCTTTGGCGGCCGCCAATCCGGCCTCCATCCCCTCTAGCACGGCTTTTTCGGCGTCAAGGAAGGTCTGGGTGGGCTTGCCCAAAAACACGGTGCGCGACAGCGGGCAGTGATAGCGCCGGTAAACCCCGGCGATTTCAAAAAAGGTGCCCTCGCCCGACTTCATCGGCGCATCATCCCAGGTCAGATGCGGGGCCGCAGCGTCAGAGCCCGAGGGCAAAAGCGGCACAATCGCCGGGTAATCGCCGCCCGCGCCAATCGCGGGATCATAGCGCAGGCCCGCGTCATAGATATCCGCCACCAGATCGCATTTGCGCATGCCGACCTCGATCTTGTCGAAAATCCTTTCATGCATACGCCCCACGATGCGGCCGGCGGTGCGCATATAGTCAAGTTCGGTTTCCGACTTGACCGCGCGCTGCCAGTTCACCAGCGCCGTTGCATCGGTGAATCTGGCATTGGGCAGATGGGTTGTCAGCGCCGCAAAGGCCGCCGCCGAGAACCAGTAATTGTCCATCTCGACCCCGATGGTGCCCTTGCCAAGCCCCCGGTCGATCAGCCGGGCCGCAAGGTAATCCATCGGATGGCGCTCGGTCGATTGCACATAGTGATCGGGGTAGCCGATTATATTGGCCGGATCCATAAAGCAGGTCCGCACCGCGCCATTGCCATCTTGCCCGCGCCCGTACCAGATCGGCTCACCGCCGAGGGGGACCACGACGCATTGGTGGACATAGAAGGACCAGCCGTCATAACCCGTCAGCCAGTTCATATTGGTCGGGTCCGAGACGATCAGAAGGTCAAGCCCGCGCCTTTGCATCTCGGTCCGGGTCTTGGCGATCCGCGCTGCAAATTCGTCGCGGGAAAAGTGGAGTTTGGGTGTTGGCATCTTCTGCTCCGGGTTACATCA
>JBAUHP010000186.1:0-3832 GCA_049680345.1 Albidovulum sp.
TTGCCGTTGGTGATATCGACCTGCCCGCCGCCGAAGCCCACGGCATAGATGCCGTCTTTCACTTCGGCCACGATGTCGCCGGGCTGGACGTTGCCGCCAAGCATATAGGTATTGGTCATGCGCGGCATCGGGATATGGGCGTGGCTTTCGCGCCGCCCGTTGCCGGTGGGTTTGACCCCCATCAGCCGGGCATTCTGGCGGTCTTGCATATAGCCCACCAAAACCCCGTCCTCGATCAGCACATTCTTGGCGGAAGGAGTGCCTTCATCATCCACGGAGATGGATCCGCGCCGATCCGGGATGGTGCCATCATCCAGCACCGTCACCCCTTTGGCCGCGACCTGTTTGCCCATCAACCCGGCAAAGGCCGAGGTTTTCTTGCGGTTGAAATCGCCTTCAAGCCCGTGGCCCACGGCTTCGTGCAGCAAAATTCCGGGCCATCCCGGCCCAAGGGCCACATCCATGACCCCGGCCGGGGCCGGCACGGCGCGCAGGTTGACGAGTGCTATGCGCAATGCCTCACGTGCCGTGTCTTGCCAGTGGTCCGCGGTCATCAGCGCGGTTAGGCCCGCGCGCCCGCCACCCCCGGCGCTGCCGGTTTCGCGCCGACCGTCTTGTTCGGCGATGACCGAGACATTGAGCCGCGTCATCGGGCGGATGTCACTGGTGATCCCACCTTCGGGGCGCAAGATGAACACCTCTTGCAAGGAGGCGGCGATGGTGGCCGAAACCTGTACCACGCGCGGGTCAAGATCGCGGGCGAAGGCGTCGATTTCGCGCAGTGTTTCGACCTTCAGGCCAAAGCTTGCGTCAAGCATCGGGTCGGCATCGCTGTAAAGCCGCAGGTTTGTGCCGATGGGAGGCGGAGCCATGACCCCGCCGCCATCGCCCACGGCCAGACGCGCGGTGCCCGAGGCGCGGCCAAGGGCCGCTTCGGATATTTCGGTCGCATGGGCGTAGCCTGCAACATCGCCCCGCACTGCGCGCAGCCCGAAACCTTCGGAGGCGTCGTAGCTTGCATTGCGCAAACGCCCGTCATCAAAAACCAGCGCTTCGGAGCGGCGGCGTTCCAAGAACAACTCTCCATCATCGGCACCTGCCACTGCGGCGCGCAGAATTTTCAGCGCCGCATCCGGGTCAAGATGCGTCTCGAAGGGGCGGAATCGCTCATCACTCATGTCATTCTCCGGTCTGGCCGCGCGATTGAGGCAAATCGCGGCTCTATGCCGCAATGGTTTTGCTTGTCGCCTAGCCTCTAATATGATTTTAGAAGGCGCGGATACAACCGGCCAATCCGATGTTAATTGCGGATGGGTCAGGGGCGGCGAACAAAGCCGCGTCACGAACGGGAACACGACATGCGCATTGCAAACCAACTGTCCGGCCTTGCGGCCATCTTCTCTTCGGCCCTTTTTGGCGTCGCAGCTTTTGCCCAAGATGGGATTACGGGGCTGGAAACCGTTGGCAAGCCAGTACCGGACGGCACCGGGTTTCAACCGGCCGTGACCGAGCTTGCCCGCGATCAGCAATGGCTTGATCAGGTTTTGCTTTATCTGTGCTACGGGGTGGTGGCCTTTGTGGTGGTGCTTTTGGTTTTTGTGGTCGTGCGCTATAACCAGCGCGCCAATCCGACGCCTGCGCGCTTCACCCATAACACGCCCTTGGAAATCGTCTGGACGCTGGTTCCGGTGCTGATTTTGGTGGTGCTTGGCGCGGTTTCACTGCCGATTCTCTTCAAGCAGCAAGAAATCCCCAAAGGCGAGGTCATCATCAAGGCGACCGGCAACCAATGGTACTGGTCTTATGAATACGCCAATGAAGGTATCGCCTTTGATTCCTTCATGCTGGGTCGCGACGGGCTTGAGGCTGCGGGCTACAAGGCCGACGAATATCTCTTGGCTACCGACACCGCGGTTGTGGTGCCGGTCAACAAGATCGTCGTCGTCAATGTCACCGGCGCGGATGTGATCCATGCCTGGACGATCCCGGCCTTTGCGGTAAAGCAAGATGCGGTGCCGGGGCGGATTGCGCAGCTTTGGTTCAAGGCTGAACGCGAAGGCATCTATTTTGGCCAGTGTTCAGAGCTTTGCGGCAAGGACCACACCTATATGCCGATCACTGTGAAGGTCGTCAGCCAAGAGGTTTATGACGCTTGGGTCGCGCGCGAAACTGCTGATGCCGGTACGACAGCGTCGGTCAAGGTCGCCGCGTCGAACTAAAGCGGCATTTGCAAAGCGGATAGCGAGGGTGCCCACCGGGCGCCCAAACCCCAGGGGAAACGGATGAGCGATATCAGCGCCATTGATCATGCACCGGAGGCAAGCTTTGGCGATTTCGTCCAGCTGCTGAAGCCGCGTGTCATGTCGCTTGTGGTGTTTACCGCCCTTGTCGGGCTGATCGTGGCACCGGTTTCGGTGCATCCCTTCGTCGGTTTCACCGCGATCTTGTTCATCGCCCTTGGTGGCGGTGCATCGGGCGCGCTGAACATGTGGTATGACGCCGATATTGACCGGCTGATGCGCCGCACCCAAAATCGGCCGATCCCGGCAGGCCGGGTGACCGAGGGCGAGGCTTTGGGCCTTGGTCTGGCGCTTTCGCTGATATCATGTCTGATGCTGGGGCTGGCGGCCAATTGGTTTGCGGGCGCGTTTTTGGCCTTCACGATCTTTTTCTATGTTGTCGTCTATTCGATGTGGCTTAAACGCTCGACCCCGCAAAACATCGTGATCGGCGGGGCGGCCGGGGCATTCCCGCCGATGATCGGCTGGGCCTGCGCCACGGGCGGGATCGCACCCGAATCAGTTCTGATGTTCATGCTGGTCTTCATGTGGACGCCGCCGCATTTTTGGGCATTGGCGTTGTTCATGAAGGAAGATTATTCAAACGCCGGTGTGCCGATGCTGACCGTGACCCACGGGCGGCGAGCGACGCGCAAGCACATCTTGGTCTATACCTTGCTGCTGGCCCCATTCGCGTTGGCGCTTGGCTTTACCTCTATCGGCGGGCCGGTCTATCTGATCACGGCGATTGCGCTGAATGCCCGGTTCATCTGGGGTGCCGTGCGGATCTTGCGCCGGGATGAGGCCGCCGCCGAGGCAGACAAATACGCGGCTGAGCGCGCCTTCTTCCGCTTTTCGCTGGCCTATCTTTTCTTGCATTTCGGTGCCTTGCTGGTTGAGGCCAGCCTTGGGGCCTACGGGATGGGTGGCTGGTAATGGCAATTCACCATGAACATGAGCTGCACAGCCGCCGTTGGGGCCGCAATGCGGGCCTTGGGCTGGTGTTGCTGGCCTTTGTGGCTTTGGTCTTTGGCCTGACGCTGGCCAAGGTTTCGCGCCAGACACCCGAGGGCAATCCGCCCGCCGCCGAGGCCACCCAATGATGCGCCAACGCCCAAATGCCCGTCTGGGCCTGATGCTTGCCGGTGTGGCGGCCGTGATGGTGGCATTGTCTTTCGCCGCCGTGCCGCTTTACACGTGGTTTTGCCAGACCACCGGCTTTGCAGGCACGCCGCAGGTTGCCGAGACCGGATCTTCCGAGGTGCTGGACGAAACCATTTCCATCCGCTTTGATGCCAATACGGCGGCGGGCATGCCTTGGGAATTTCACCCGGTTGAAAATGAAATGACCATCCGCATCGGTGAAACCGGCCTTGCGTTTTATGAGGCCTATAACCCCACCGACCGTGTGATCGCTGGCACCGCCAGCTTCAACGTCGCCCCCGATGTGGCAGGCGGCTATTTCACCAAGATTGAATGCTTTTGCTTCACCGAACAGGTTTTGCAACCGGGCGAGCGGGTGACAATGCCGGTGACCTTCTACGTTGACCCGG
>JBAUHP010000187.1:0-1891 GCA_049680345.1 Albidovulum sp.
GGTTGACAGTGACCACAGATCTGGAAGCGGCGGTGAAAGACGCGCAGTTCATCCAGGAAAGTGCGCCTGAACGGTTGGATCTGAAACAAGCGCTTTATGCGCGTCTCGGTGGTCTTGTGCCGCCGGATTGTATCATCGGCTCTTCCACCTCGGGCCTGATGATGAGCGATATCCAAAAGGATTGCGCAATCGCCGAACGCACCGTGATCGGCCATCCGTTCAACCCGCCCTATCTTTTGCCCTTGGTCGAGATTGTCGGCGGCAAGAAAACCGACCCTGCGGCAGTGAAATGGGCGGCGGAATTCTATGAGGTTGCAGGCAAAGCACCCTTGATCATGAAAAAGGAAATCCCCGGTTTTGTGGCGACCCGGTTGCAAGAAGCCCTTTGGCGCGAGGCTTTGCATATGGTCGCCAATGGCGAAGCAACGCCCGAAGATATCGATAATGCCCTGATGAACGGCCCCGCCCCCCGCATGGCGGTGCAGGGCCAGTGCATGGCCTTTCACGTCGCTTGCGGCGAAGGCGGCATGGCCACCAACCTTGATCAGTTCGGCCCAGCCCTGAAATGGCCCTGGACCCGTCTGGAAGCCCCCGATCTGACGCAAGAGCTGCGCGACCGGATGGTCGATGGCTGTAACGCCATTGCCGCCGGACGGCATTTTGAGGATATGGCCGCCCAACGCGATCATGAGATTGTCGCGGTGCTAAACGCCATCCGCGCCGCGCGGGCATGATGAACAGGTCAGGGTGAAGGCGGCGTCAGATGCGCCCGGCTTTGATATTGGGCAATAGCGTTGTTGCACAGATCAACTTGAGCGCGGAACGCGCCCTACGCAAGACGGGTTTCAGGCAGTGCGTTCGAAATTGGGACGGCCAAATTCGGTCATGCGGTTAAGGACCCGGACGCCAATCTTGGTTTCTGTCTTCTGATTTTCAAATAACCGCGCCTTGAGTTTGTGCCCGATGACAGCCTTCCAGCGGCCGATCTGCGTCTCAATGCGGCTGCGTTGATTGTAGCCGGATAACTTCTGCCAAGCGATGCGACCATGGGCAGCTATGTCGGTAATATGACGGTCACGCGTGCTCCGGTTCTGGGAAGCGTCAGGGCCCAGAACCGCGTTCTTGGGCGGTGGGATTGTGACTTTGATTGACGTGCCGAAGCGTTCGGTGAGAGCCTTAACCGTTGGCTCGCCATCATAAGCACCGTCCGAAAGAAACATCTCGACCGGGCCATCGATCTGATCCAGCAGGCCCGGCAAGGCGGTTGGGTCGCCAATGTTATCCGTGGTTAGATCAGAGCAGACGATCTCACCGCTAACAAGATTGAGACCGAGGTGCAGCTTGCGCCAACTCTTGCGTTTCGCCTTGGTTTTATGCTTCTCCTCAAGCCAGCCGCCCTCGCCGAAGATTTTCAAGCCGGTGCTATCTACGACCAGGTGTATCGGGGCTTGGCTGTTGTCTCGTGGTCTTTGTCGCAATATCAAACCGTTACTCCGGCGCGACAAAGTGGAGAAATCCGGCACTGCAATCTCAACCCCCAGCAGCTTAGCGATGGCGCGCATCAAACCTTGAGTTTGGCGCAGCGGTTGCTTGAATACCATGCCCAGCGTCAGACACAGCTCTATCGCGAGATCGGAGTAATGTGGCTGACCGCCAGGGGTCGTTCGGCGTGGAGCCGTCCACAGATCAAGCGCGTCGTCGCTGATCCAGACCGTCAGATCACCGCGCCGCCGCAGGCCTTCGTTATATTCTGACCAGTTGGTCACCCGCTGCTTCTGCTTTGGAATTTTGGCACGCCGATCAGCGTTGAACTTGTGCGGCATTTACAGCATCCTGAATGAAACAGAACGCAACCAATATCAGCCGAGCGAGAGTCCCTGCAACAACGCCG
>JBAUHP010000188.1:0-5935 GCA_049680345.1 Albidovulum sp.
TTTTTTATTTGAAATGACGGTCGAACATGCTCGTAACCAACATTCGACCCGTCAGTTAAAACTGTTCAAAAAAGACCGTTTTTGGAAGTGGCCACCAAAGCAGCCATTGGGGCATCTGCGGCGAAGGTCTGGAAGGTCCCGCATAACGGACCTTAGCTGCGCCTCACACCAAGGTCTGCTAAGCGGACAAACCCGACATTACCGTCTCGGTAAGCGAGAGAAGGTTAATGGCTATTGGCGACGGCCCTGCGTGTCATAACGCCGACAAGATGGGCGCGATAGGCCGACGTTCCATGCAAGTCAGAAATCATGCCGTCCGCCGCAGGTGCCATATCGGCAATCGCATCGGCGCTGAATTTTGCTGATAGCAATGCCTCGGCCTCACGCCAGCGGTAAACGCCATCTTCTGCGGCGCCCGTCACCGCCACGCGAACACCGTCCGGGAATTTGGCGACAAAAACACCCACCAAGGCAAAGCGAGATGCAGGCTGAACGAACTTTTGGTAATTCGCAACTTCCGGCACAGGAAAGCTGACAGAGGTAATGATTTCGCCCTCTTCCAAAGCGGTTTCAAACATACCGACAAAGAAGTCATCAGCTGTAATTTCGCGGGCGTTTGTAATGATCGTCGCCCCTGATCCCAGTGCGGCGGCTGGGTAGCACGCCGATGGGTCATTGTTGGCAAGCGATCCACCAATCGTGCCACGATTGCGCACCGCAGGATCACCGATATGGCCGGCAAGTTCTGAAAGCGCCGGAAAAACACCGTCGGTGTCTTGGGCCACAGTGGCATGTATCGTAGCGCCACCGATACTAACCGAATTGCCCCTATGCGCCACGCCGATCATCTCATCGATGCCCGAAAGGCTCACCAGAACGCTTGGCGCGGCCAACCGCTGCTTGAGTGTCGGCAAAAGCGTTTGTCCGCCGCCCAAGGCAGTTGCGTCTGCCGTTTTCAGGGCGTTTGCCGCCTCGGCCACGCTTTTGGCTTTTACAAAGTCAAAGTTATACATCTTTTTTGTCTCCCATTGATCCGTTTCGCCGCTGGGCACTACGCGTGCCAGAGGGGAAAACGGGATCAGCTATTGTTTTGCATCGCTTCCCAAACACGTCCGGGCGAGACAGGCATGTCGATATGTTTCACGTCATACCCTCCTCGTTGCAGCGCATCGATGACAGCATTCACGACGGTCGGCGGCGACCCGATAGCCCCAGCCTCGCCACAGCCCTTGGAGCCTAGCGGGTTGTGCGTGCAGCGCGTCGCGCTCGAATGATCCACGCCCAGCATCGGGAAATCATCTGCACGCGGCATGGTATAGTCCATCATGCTCCCCGAACTCAGCTGACCATTTTCGTCGTAAACCGCATTTTCAAGCAACGCCTGACCAATGCCTTGGGCCAAGCCGCCATGGACTTGTCCTTCGACGATCAGCGGATTAACCACCACGCCAAAATCATCTGTGGCCATCATCGAACAGATCGTCACTTTGCCGGTTTCTGGGTCCACTTCGACCTCGCAGGCATAGGCGCCAGACGGATAGGTAAAGTTCCCCGGATCGTAAAATGCGGTTTCCTCTAGGCCTGGTTCGATCATATCGATCGGGAAGTCATGCGGGATATAGGCCTTGAGCGCGACCTCGCCAAAGCTGACTGATTTGTTCGTCCCGACCACAGCGAACTGACCATCATCGAAGGTCACACTGGATTCCTCGGTTTCCAACATATGCGCTGCGATTTTCGTGGCTTTAGTGATGATTTTCTCGGTTGCACGGTACACCGCTGATCCGCAAACCGCGAGTGATCTTGAGCCGTATGTCCCCATCCCAAACGGAATTTTAGACGTATCGCCATGCACGATGTCGATAGACTGCGCGTCGATCCCTAGCAGTTCTGCGACAATCTGCGGAAATGCCGTTTCATGCCCTTGGCCGTGACTATGCGCACCAACCATGACCGAGATGTTGCCCGTCGCATTCACGCGTACCGTTGCGGCATCATAAAGGCCAACGCGGCTGCCCAAAATACCAATAAGATTAGACGGTGCAAGACCGCAAGCCTCGACGTAAGAATTGATGCCAAGCCCGCGTAACAGCCCCTTCTTTTCGCTTTCTGCGCGACGTTTCTCAAATCCGCTCAGGTCGGCACGCCGTTCGAGCACATCCATCAACGCATCGTAGTTGCCTGAATCGTATTGCAATCCCGCAGCGCCCGCATATGGAAACTGGTCGGGCTTGATGAAGTTTTTGCGTCGAATTTCTATCGGGTCAATGCCCAACTCTCGGGCGCATTTGTCGATGACGCGTTCAAGGGAATAGGTGGCCTCTGGCCGCCCAGCACCACGATAGGCATCAACGGGTGCTGTATTCGTAAACACGGCTTTCACGTTCACATAAACATTTGGAACAGTGTAGTTTCCAGCCATCAAAGTCCCGTGCAGAAACGTTGGCGTCACGGTCGCAAAGTTCGACAGATAGGCCCCAACATTGGCCATGGTTTCGGTTCGGAATGCAATGAACGAGCCGTCCTTTTCAGTTGCAAGCTCAATCGTGGTGACATGGTCGCGACCGTGGGCGTCGGTCAGAAAAGATTCCGTCCGGCTCGCCGTCCATTTTACGGGCTTGCCCAGCTTTTTCGAAGCGGCAAGCACCAACGCCTCTTCACCGTAGTGGTAGATCTTTGAACCAAACCCGCCCCCCACATCGGGCGCGTAGACCGTCAGTTTGTTTTCCGGAATACCCAGTACGAATGCCGAAATAAGCAGCCTGGTCATGTGCGGGTTTTGTGATGTGGTATAGAGGACATATTCATCCGTGCCGGGATCAAAATCGCCGATGGAACAGCGGGGTTCCAAGGCATTGGGCACGAGACGGTTGTTCACCAATTCAAGCGTCGTCACATGCGGCGCGGCCTTGATGGCAGCATCTGTCGCAGCGCGATTGTCTTCAATCCAACCCCAGTCGAAACAAACGTTTCCAGGGATTTCATCATGGACGCGGTTGTCCGCATTTGCCACGGCGTTGGCCATGTTAACAACAGCGGGCAACTCTTCGATATCAGCCTCAATTGCTTCGACCGCATCTTGCGCCTGCGCTTGCGTCTCGGCGATCACGGCCGCGTAGGCATCGCCAACATGGCGTACTTTTCCATGCGCCAAAACGGGACGCTTGGGCTCGTGCATGGGGCTACCATCGCGGCTGTTGATCAGCCAGCCGGCGGGGTTGCCCCCCACTTCAGCAAAGTCTTCACCCGTGAAAATCGCAAGCACACCATCCATCTGTGATGCGGCATCGGTGTTAATCGATTTGATCCGACCGTTCGCAACTTGCGAGCGGGCAAAGGCGGCATAAACCGTACCGGTAGGTGTAATATCATCGGTATACTTGCCTCGCCCTGTAAGGAAACGTTTGTCTTCGCGGCGTTTCGTTGGCGCCCCAATTCCTCCGTCTGGCATTTTGAAATCCTCCCTATGATATTGTTATTCAGCTGCGACGGCGGACAAAGGTTGCCCACTGGCTGCTTGGATTGCGCGAATGATGTTGTGGTATCCGGTGCAGCGGCAAATATTGCCTTCTAGATAGGCACGGATCTCGGCCTCGCTGGGCTTGGGATTCTCTTTCAACAGCGCGGCCGTACTCATCACCATGCCCGGTGTGCAAAAACCGCACTGCAAACCATGGTGATCCTGAAACGCTTGTTGGATAACGTTAAGACTGCCATCGGCGTTACCTTGCCCCTCGATGGTGAGGACCTCTGCGCCATCGGCCTCAACCGCGAACATCGTGCAGCTTTTGACCGCTTTTCCGTTCACATGCACAACGCAGGCACCGCATTGGCTGGTGTCACATCCAATGTGCGTGCCGGTTAAATGCAGATTGTCGCGCAAGAAAGATGAAAGCAGTGTGCGCGCCTCGATGTCTCCCGATCGAGAAGCGCCGTTTACTGTAACGGTTACTTTTGGCATGTGATCCTCTCCCAAATATTCTTAGTTCGTTAGCCACCAGTCAAACGACTGACCCAGCCCTTTTTCGTCGATGCATTTTCTTTGGTTGCTTCAGGCTCAATGAGCGGCTCGCCCCCGACAACCTGACTGAATTTCTCAAAAAACTGCGTGGCCATCTTCTTGGCAAACCCATCAATGATCCGACTGCCAAGCTGCGCCATCTTGCCACCAACCTTGGCCTCGACAGTGAAATCCAGCTGCGTTCCGCCGTTTACGGTGTCGGAAAGCTTTACATCAGCGCCGCCCTTGGCAAATCCGGCGACGCCGCCTTGCCCTTCGCCCAGTAGAACAAGGCTTTCGTGGGTGACTAAGTCCGATAAAATAACGGCTCCTTTGAATGTCGCTTTGACGGGCCCGACCTTTTGCACGACAACCGCTTCGAACCCGTCTTTCGCCGACCCAGTCAATTCCTTACAGCCAGGAATGCACTCCTTGAGGACGTCTGGTGACAACAAAGCAGCCCAGACCGTTGCACGATCAGCCGCAATTTCTTGGGTATCGGTTAAGTTCATGATTGTGTCTTTAGCCCCCGTTGCGAACCGAAAACGTAGAAGAAGTCGGGTATCTCAGACAACGAGCGTCTGCGCGTATTTTTCCAAAGTTGTCTCACATTTGAGACAATCGGCTCGCTCAATCGTGGCTCCCGAGCCGCTTCATGCGACGATAAAGGGTAGCACGCGACACAGATAAAGCTTTGGCCGCCTGAGACACGTTGCCATTCACCCTTGCCAGCGCCCGAGTGACCGCAGCCCGTTCAGCACGATGAAAACCGCGGGTCATATTGGTACGCCCGAGAATATCCCCGACGATAACAGATTGGTCCAAAGCGCCTGAACCAAAGTCGAAGAACTTACGGGCCGCGCGTGTTGCCCCGACAACGATGTCGTCTTCATTCACAGCTAGCAAAGCGTTCGCCGCCGTAACGATGCTATCAACGACAATGATGCGGCAATCAGGAAAGGAGACAGAGAAATTGCTCGCCTCGATCTGGTGACCAGAATGCGTTGCTTGGGCGGCTATCAGCTGATTGAAAGCTTCGGTTTGATCGACACGCGCCGACGACACATCAAGCGCCGCAATCAACTGCCCTTCAGCGCCATAGATAGGTACGTCAATGCAACTCATACCGATGTTACGAGAATGGAAATGCTCATCACGATGAATAATAACGCTTCGCTTCTCAGCCAAACAGGTGCCGATCCCATTCGTACCCTCAACCTCTTCGCTCCAATTGGTACCTTGCCACAAGCCCCATTCTTTGAACGCGGGCGCATCCGCATCTGAAAACCGCTGCTCGAGCACGACTCCATCCGCGTCGGTCATCACAACGCCACAGCCTGACATGCCAACAATAGAATAGAGAGCATCCAACTTAGGGGCGGCCACATATAAAAGGCGTTCAAGACGCTCGCGGCGATGCTTAAGGTGAGACCCTGCAATGCGATCCGGCACAAGTTCCGTGGACGGATCCAAACCATGCACAACTGCAGAGCGCCGCCACGACGCAGCCAGCTGCGACCGAGCCGCCGCTGACTTGGAATATGCCGTTTCAATCACTTTGCTGCAGTGCAGGTCTCTTGACATCATCCGCCCCGATTCCCGTTCAGGTTAGAAACGAGTACGCGATTGGGCAACAAAAACTATCGCACTAGATCCTAAAAACGCTGCGCGATGCATGAACGGCCGCTTTTGGGAAGCTGCACTGCAGCGCCGCGACCCTTGGCGAAGGCCCGGTTTGGGCCGGAAGTGTCATCGATTTTGCCCCTACTTCGTCAGGGTCGCTGCGGTGCCGTAGGTCCGGTTTGAGCCCCTCTTTAACGGATGCTGCAGAACGCACCAATGGCTGCTCTGTTACAACTGCAAATGCGCGGCATCGGGGCGTTTAGGGCGAATGGTGGCTCAATGTAGTGTGTATGCTGCAACGCGCTCGTCCTT
>JBAUHP010000189.1:0-1939 GCA_049680345.1 Albidovulum sp.
GGCCGCCACCGCGCCTATGTTCAGGTGCAAAACGGCTGCGACCACCGCTGCACCTTTTGTATCATCCCTTACGGGCGGGGTAATTCGCGGTCGGTTCCTGCGGGGGTGGTCGTTGATCAGATAAAGCGGCTGGTTGACAAGGGTTTTTTGGAAGTGGTGCTGACGGGCGTGGACCTGACCTCTTGGGGCGCCGATCTGCCGGGAGCACCGCGGCTTGGCGATCTGGTGATGCGGATCCTGAAGCTGGTGCCGGACCTGGCCCGGCTGCGCATATCCTCAATCGATTCGATCGAGGTTGACGAAAACCTCATGCAAGCCATCGCGACCGAGCCGCGCTTGATGCCACATCTGCATCTGTCGCTTCAGCATGGCGATGACATGATTCTCAAGCGAATGAAGCGTCGACATTCGCGCGATGACGCCATCCGCTTTTGCCACGAGGCGCGCCGGTTGCGCCCGGACATCATCTTTGGTGCCGATATCATCGCAGGTTTCCCGACCGAGACCGAGGCGATGTTCGACAATGCGCTGAGGCTGGTCAGCGATTGCGATCTGACCTTCTTGCATGTCTTTCCCTATTCACGCCGCGACGGCACACCAGCGGCCCGCATGCCACAGGTCAAAGGCCCTGCGATCAAGGAACGCGCAGCACGCCTTCGCGCGGCCGGAGACGCGGCCCTGACCCGCCATTTGACCGCCCAAAGCGGTAAGACCCACCGCATCTTGACAGAATCACCGCGCATGGGCCGAACGGAACAATTCACCGAAGTCCTGTTCGGCGCGGATCAGCCCGAAGGCCGGATTGTCACTGCCGCCGTCGTCGGGTTGAACGGCCAACGCCTGACGGCATGACCCCCCCGATTCTATATTCCTTCCGGCGTTGCCCCTATGCCATGCGCGCACGGCTGGCGATCGCCAGCGCGGGGATTACATGCGAATTGCGCGAAATAGTGTTGCGCGACAAGGCACCCGAACTTGTCGCGGCGTCGCCCAAAGCCACTGTGCCGGTTCTCTTGGACGGCGCGGATGTGATTGAGGAAAGCCTCGACATCATGCTGTGGGCTTTGGGTCGAAATGATCCGGAGGGGTGGCTGGAAACGCCGTCCAGCGGCTTTGATCTGATCGCTGAATGCGACGGGCCATTTAAGAACGCCCTTGACCGCTACAAATATGCCGAACGACATGAGGGTACTGATGCGGCTGTCGAACGCGACCGCGCCGGAGTGTTCCTATACAAGCTGAACAGCATGCTTTGCGGGCGCGAGTGGCTTTTTGGCGACGGGCCAATGATTGCCGATATGGCAACGATAACCTTCGTTCGCCAATTCGCCCATGTTGATCTTGTCTGGTTTTCGAACCAGCCCTGGCCAGATCTGACCCGCTGGCTTAACGCCTTCAAGACATCAAAGCGGTTCGACTCGATCATGCAGAAATATCCGAAATGGCAGGCGGGGGACAAACCGGTGCTTTTCCCCACCTGAACCCTTTTATGCCGCCATTGCCGCGCGCGTCTTACCGATCATCAGCGCCGCCCTTGCTGCCTCGCGCCCCTTTTCAACGAAATGGGCACGGTAGATGGCGTTGTGATGTTCGGTTTCTTGGTAGTGATGCGGTGTCAAAGACACCGACAAGACCGGCACGCCACTGTCAAGACTGGCGCGCATCAGCCCGTCAACCACCGCTTGCGCCACAAAATCATGCCGGTAAATTCCGCCGTCAACCACAAATGCCGCGGCAATCACGGCACTATAGCGCCCGGAACTGGCCAGATCGCGGGCCAGAAGCGGCATTTCAAATGCGCCGGGGACATCGAAGACCTCAATTTCGGCCGCGCCGATTTCTTCGCGAAACCCATCAAGGGCGCGGTCCACAATATCGGCATGCCAATTGGCCTTGATAAAAGCGTAACGGGTGGGTGTCATTCATGATCTCCTTTTCT
>JBAUHP010000190.1:0-8750 GCA_049680345.1 Albidovulum sp.
TGGGCTCTCTTCCGTCATTCGCTACAATCTGTACCAATGACTGCTGTTGTGTGCTGCATTGTCTGGAAAAGAAGCCCGGCTGCTTTGCTGCGCTGTTGATAGGTCTTTGCATCAGTCAGTGAACGTGGGAAAGTCGTTGTCATGGCGAATGCTGCACCTTTGTCTTTACCAACCTGTTTCAATCAGGCCGAACCACTGAGCGACAATCTCAGGTTCATAGCTGTAGACGTCGAGACTGCCGGATACGATATCGCGAGCATCTGTCAAATCGGCCTCGCTTTTGTTGGGTTTGACAGCTCAATTGCGACTTATAGCGCTTACATCGATCCTTGCACGCCCTTCGCAGCAGGCAATACGCGATTGCATGGCATTGACGCGGCAACTGTCAAAAACGCCCCCAGATTTGCAGAAGTATTGCCCGATCTGCGTCCGGTTCTTGAGGCATATCCGCTTATTCAACATAGCCGATACGATGAGAAAGCCTTTGACGCGGCGTGCCGACTTGCGGGGCTTCAAGTGTTGAAGTCGGTGTGGTCAGACAGCGTCGCGATCGCTCGCCAAGCGTGGCCGCAGTTGCGGGGCAATGGCGGGCATGGTCTGGCCAATCTCAAAGAGGTGTTGGGGCTACAATTCAAGCACCATGATGCTGGGGAAGATGCACGTGCTGCTGCCGAAGTTACTTTGAAAGCTGAAGCATCAATGGGGCGAACAATCCGGATGTTGAATGCTTCGCGGCAGCTGGTCTTTGATTTTGCGTGACGCGAGAGGGCGACTTCGTGGGGCGTGCGGCATCAAAACAACCTTCAGCGCAAGCCTAGGGCCCCATTTGCAAGCCAAACCGCTTTTGGACTGAATGTACACGCCATGTGTATTTTATGGACACCAAAGAATGACATTCAAACGTGGGTGATGATAAAAACAGTGCGTTGCATGAGATCAAATGGGCAAACTACGGGTCATCTTACAGCAAGATCGGCGCGGGGGCGCCAATGCGTCATTCAAGATGCCGCCCCATCAATTTCGTTATTGTCAGCAGTGACGGAAGATCACCGTGCTTGTGCAAGGTCTTTGCGGGGCCTTTGCGCCAACCATATGCCCGCCAGTATAAGTGCGACACCGGCCGCCTTCATCGCCAGCCCCTCGGCCCGGCCCGTCGCCAGATCCAGCGCCACACCCGAAATCATCTGCCCCGCAATCACCAGCATTGCGGTCATTGTGGCCCCGATACGCGCCACCAGCCAACTGCCTGAGGCCACGAATATGACCCCCAAGGTTCCGCCCAGCCAAGCTGTCCACGGGGCCTTGGGAAAGCCGTCTGGCATCAGCCCGCCAAAGACCAGCGCGACCGCCGACAACAAGCCAAAACCCACCACATGATTCCAAAAAGACGCAATCAACGGCGAGGTGGACATTGCCAGTCGCCCGTTTATGGCGCGGCTGACCCCGATCAAGACCCCCGCCGACAGCGCGAATGAAAGGCCAAGCCACATGCGCTAGCCCCGGCCCGAAAAGATGATCAGCGCGCTGCCCGCAAGTATCAGCACAAGTGCCGCGACCTGCCGGGTGCCAATGCGCCGCCGTTCCAGCCCGAAAAACCCAAAACGGTCGGCGGCCAGACTAAACACCGTCTGTCCGACCAGCCCCAGTGCCAACGTTCCCGAAAGGGCAAGCACGCCGTTGACCGTTGTCGATGTCAGCATCACCGTCAGCGCCCCGGAAAGCCCGCCCAGATAGGCCCAAAGCGGGATCGGGCCGGGCGTTGTGGCAACCCCGCGCCGCCCCGAAAGCGCCAATAGCCCGACAAAAACCAGCGCTGCAATCATCCCGGTACCATGCGCCATCCAGGATGCGAAAAGCGCGGATCCATTGACCGCGAACTGGCCGTTGAACAGCACCATCAGCGTCAGTAATCCGCCGCTTGCCAGTGCTGTCAGAAAGTTCAAACCCTGTTTTGGCATCGCGCCCGTGCTTCCTTGTCCGCCTTACCGGTGCGGGCAACAAGCCACAAACCCACCGGTGCTGCAAGCCAAGCTGCTTGAAGCCTTTCGCCAGATATCCCCCCGTGCTACCTTGACGCGAATAAAGGTCATCAAAGGCCAAGTGATCGTGCAGTGCAGAACGAGTGGTGTGGGGTAGGATGAGCGCGGCAATTCGCGGTACATTCGTCATAGGCTGGGGGCAGACCGAGGTTGATGGTGTGCTTGCACCGCCAACGGATGCCCTTTGCGTCGGCGTGCAATGGCGCTGGCAGGGGGAGGCTTGCCGGATAGACGGGCCGGCGCAGATATTGCCACTGGCGCAGCAACCCGCGCATCTGGCCTTGCGTGACCGCGCGGCGAATGGCGCGCAGAAATTCCTCAAGAACCTTAACTTGCGGTCGCGGATGCCGACCCCGCGTCTTGGCGCGAATGCCTTGGCCCCGCCGTTTCGCAGCTTTGCCGTGACCGATGGATGCCAGCGCTTCGATATCGGCATTGTTGAACGCCCGCTGCGTGAACGGCTGTTGTACTTTTCCGGCACCCTGCCGCCGCGCGACCGCGATCTTCACGTCATAGGCCCGGTCCTGACCGCACGCACGCCAGAGATACGCAAGCTTGATCGCAACTTTGGCGGTTTGGCCCGCGGTGCCCGGATTTCGACCCCGCAAGGCCCGCGCATGGTCGAAGATATCCGCGTGGGTGACCAGATCGACAGCCGCGACAATGGCCCGCAAGAGGTTGTCTGGATCGGCACCCGCGCGCTTGGCAGTGCGCAGCTTCAGGCCAAGCCGCATCTGCGGCCCCTGCGTTTGCGTTTGCCTTTCAGCGGTCATGCGGATCTGATCTTGGCACCCGGTCAGCGGATTTTGCACCACGGTGCGGATGCGCAGGCCCTGTTTGCGACCCCAGATGTGCTGATCGCCGCCGCAGATATTGCCGATACCCAGATGGGTGTCAGCCGGGTAGGCGATAGCCATGTCACCTATTTTCATCTGATGACATCGGCCCATCAGATCATAATTGCAAATGGCGTGGCGGCCGGCAGTTGCCATCCGGCATTTGATAGCCCTGCGCTGTTTGACCCCGACCAACGCGCCGCCTTATTTGCGTGTTTTCCAGAGGTTGCGACCGATCCTTTCCGCTATGGCCCGCCCGTTCACCGCAACCTGACCCCGGCTGAGGTTGCGATCTTGCGCCGGGGGGGCGACTGGCCCTGACCATTTGGCTGTATTTCACCGCCAGCCGCCCTTGACTCTGCCCTTCGCTCCTTTATAAGCCCGCCGTCCCGGTTCCTCGTGAGCCGGGCATTTCATTTGGTGTTGGTGGACCCCGCAAGGGGAGACCTGTCGCCCCGAAACCAGAAGTGGTGGGGGGGAAAGGACAACGCCCTTCATAGTCGCCAAGAGGCGACGGTATATAACGAAGGAGATCAGCGGTGACCAAACGCACCTCTGCCAAGTATAAACTCGATCGTCGCATGGGCGAAAACATCTGGGGCCGTCCGAAATCCCCGGTGAACCGCCGCGAATACGGCCCCGGCCAGCATGGCCAGCGCCGCAAGAACAAACTTTCCGATTTCGGCACCCAGCTGCGCGCCAAGCAAAAGCTGAAAGGTCACTACGGCGATCTGACCGAAAAGCAGTTCCGCCGCATCTATACCGAGGCGGAGCGTGTTAAGGGCGATACCGGTGAAAACCTGATCGGTCTGTTGGAACGCCGCCTGGACGCCGTCATCTACCGCGCCAAATTCGTGCCGACAATCTTTGCCGCACGTCAGTTCGTGAACCACGGTCATATCACCGTGAACGGTGGCCGGGTGAACATCGCCTCTTACCGCGTCAAGGAAGGCGATGTGATCGCCGTCCGTGAAAAGTCGCGTCAACTGGCTTTGGTTCTGGAAGCCGTGCAATTGCCCGAGCGTGACGTGCCCGATTACATCGAAGCCGATCACCACAAGATGACCGCCACTTTCGTGCGCACCCCGACATTGGGCGACGTACCTTTTGCGGTCCAGATGGAACCAAACCTCGTGGTCGAATTCTACGCCAAGAACTGATCTGGCGCTTATCCACAGTATCTAAAGGGCCACGGTGCAAGCCGTGGCCCTTTTCCATCGGCAATATCTTGCTGGCATTACCCTTTTTCGCCCGCTAGAAAGCCCGGAGTTTCCGGGAGTTGCTGCCGCCATGACCGATCACATCCGCCCACAGCCGGGCATTATGGATATTGCCCCCTATCAGGGCGGTGCCGCGCAAGTCGCGGGCATGTCCGATGCGCTGAAGCTGTCTTCGAACGAAAACCCCTTTGGTCCTTGCGACAAAGCCAAAGAGGCGTTCCAACGCGCCATGCACAAGCTGCACCGCTACCCAAGCACTGACCACGCCAGCTTGCGTCAGGCCATCGGCGAAGTGCATCGCCTTGATCCGGCGCGGATCATCTGTGGGGCGGGTTCGGATGAGGTTATCCACCTTCTGTGCCAGGCCTATGCAGGCCCGAAGGATGAGGTGTTGTTTACCGAGCACGGCTTCTTGATGTACCGCATTTCCGCGCAAGCGGCGGGTGCAACACCGGTATCGGTGCGCGAACGCGATCGTACAACCGACGTTGATGCGATCCTTGCAGGCTGCTCCAAACGCACGAAACTGGTGTTTATCGCCAATCCAGGCAACCCAAGCGGCACCATGATCGGCCTGCCCGAAATCGAATATCTTGCCGATCATCTGCCCAAACAGGCAATCTTGGTGATCGACGGCGCCTATGCCGAATATGTGCAAGATTACGATGGCGGGGCGGGGCTTGCGACGACACGGCCCAATGTCTTCATGACCCGGACCTTTTCCAAGATCTACGGGCTTGGCGGATTGCGGATCGGCTGGGGTTACGGCCCGCAAGAAATCATCGATGTGTTGAACCGCATTCGCGGCCCGTTCAACCTGTCGGCCGCACAGTTGGATGCTGCCGAAGCCGCCGTGCGTGACCAGGACTATGTCAATCGTTGCCGGGAAGATAATACCCGGATGCGCGCATGGCTGGCTGAATCCCTGGCAGAAAAAGGCGTGCCCTCAGATACTTCGACGGCGAACTTTATCTTGGCCCGCTTTGCTGATGAGGCAGAGGCAAAGGCGTGCGATCAATATCTGCAAAGCCAGGGCCTTATCGTGCGCCGGGTGGGTGGTTACGGTCTGCCGCATTGTTTGCGCATCACTGTGGGCGACGAATCCGGTTGCAGGCGCGTGGCCCATGCGATTGGCCAATTCAAGGCCGAACGCTGATGGCGGCCCTCTTTGACAAAGTCGCATTGATCGGCCTGGGGTTGATCGCCTCCTCCATGGGGCATGCGATGAAAAAGGCCGGCCTTGCGGGGCATATCGCAGGCCATGCCAAAACCGAAGCCAGCCGTAAGGCAGCGCTAAAGCTTGGCTTTTGTGACAGCACCCATGCAACGGCCGCCGAGGCGGTCAAGGATGCCGATTTGGTGGTTTTGGCGGTGCCGGTGGGGGTTATGGGGGCGGTGGCCGCCGAAATCGCACCGCATCTTAAACCCGGTGCCACGCTGACCGACGTAGGTTCCGTCAAACAAGCGGTGATCGCGGCGGTCGGGCCGCATGTGCCCAAAGGGGTTGAGTTTATTGCGGGCCATCCTTTGGCCGGGACCGAACATTCCGGGCCAGATTCCGGCTTTGCCACGCTGTTTCAAAACCGCTGGTGCTTGCTTGTCCCGACCGAAGGTACAGATCCTGCCGCCACCGCCCGCCTGCGCGCCCTTTGGGAAGGCATGGGGGCGAACGTGGCGGAAATGGACGCCGCCCATCATGATCTGGTGCTGGCCGTCACCTCGCATACGCCGCATCTGATTGCCTATACGATGGTCGGTGTGGCCGACCATCTGGCCCAGGTCACCGAGACAGAGATCATCAAATATTCGGCCGCCGGTTTTCGTGATTTCACCCGCATTGCGGCGTCAGATCCGACCATGTGGCGCGATGTTTTCTTGACCAACAAGCAAGCCACGCTTGATATTTTGGGGCGTTTCACTGAAGAGCTTTTCGTGCTTCAGCGCGCGATCCGCATGGAAGATGGCCCCGCACTTTTCGACTATTTCACCCGCACCCGCGCCATTCGTCGCGGGATTATTGAGGCGGGTCAAGATACCGCCGCCCCGAATTTTGGCCGCAGCAACTCTGACGACGCATGACCCTGCGCGCGGCCAGATGGGCGCTTTGCCTGCTGGCAATGGCACCGCAGGTTTGGGCATCACCGCCTGTCCAATCCCCGCGCCCCATGCCGCGCCCGGCGGCTTTCAACGCCAGTGCCCCGGCGGTTGTCGCAACGGCGACAGTCTTGGTGTCCATCAGCCCGCGCCTGCGCCCCGATCACCTTTTGCAACCCAAACCCCTAACCACGTCACTTCAGGCGACCCAAACGCCGCTTGTGGTCAGCACCAAACAAAAAAGTGGCATTTGCGGCGTAAGCTCGATCAAAGGGCAGGCGATCAAGCCGATCCGCGCCAAGCTTGAAGGCTGCGGGCTGAAGGACGGCGTTGTCGTCACCTCGGTATCCGGGGTCGCCCTTTCCACCCCGGCGAAGATTGATTGCACCACCGCCAAGGCCTTGAACGCTTGGGTCGAAGGCGCGGTTTTGCCCAGTGTCGGCAAATTGGGCGGCGGCGTTGCCAAGATAAACATCGCGGCCAGCTATGCGTGCAGGGCGCGCAATAACCGCAAGGGCGGCAAGATCAGCGAACATGGCAAGGGGCGGGCGGTCGATATTTCGGCCATTGTCTTGCAAAACGGCAAGGTTATCAGCGTGCTGAAAGATTGGGGGTCAGGTAAGCACGGCAAGATATTGAAAAAGATCAGAAAATCCGCCTGTGGGCCTTTCAATACGGTGTTGGGTCCGGGGTCAGACCGCTTTCACCGTGACCATTTTCATTTTGACACCGCACGCGGTCGCGGCCCCTATTGCCGCTAAGCTAGAAACGTGGCGCTTTGCCCAATGGTATCGGGCCAAGCCGCGCCCGGCCTTTGTCAAACACCAATGGCAGCACCAAAAGATCGGCCTCGCCCGACGTCTTGGCAAGCTCCGCCAATGCCTTTTCTATCGTTGGGGCAATCTCGGGCTTCACAGCCCCCGTATCGACGAACAGCGCAAAGATTTCGCGCCAGCCTCTGGCCGAGAGCTGGATCTTGCCTGCGGCATAACCTTGCCCGTCAACCGTCAGATCGCCATGGGCATCAAGGTTCATCGCACCCCAACCGATCTGAAGCGCGATATCTTGAATGGCCGTCACCCGCGGCGGGGTTTGGACGGCGCTGCGGTCAACCGGGCGGTCAAAAACCGGGGTCGCATCAACTTGCAACGTCCCCGCTTGCGCCGGAAGCCTGCCCATCGGGTCGATAAGACGGCGCAACCTGTCGCCCGGCGCGGGGTCGGTCACCACCAACACCACCTCATGCGCGTAAGTCGCCTTTGGGCTTTGGCGAGAGGCGAAGACCAGCTTTTTCGCCAGGACCGACCAGCCAAAATCCGAGGTGACAACCAGATCATGGCCCTCAAGCTCGCTATGATCCAGCGGCAGGCTCAGCCCTGCGGTAAAGGCTACGCTTGCGCGCATGTCAGAAGTTTCGATTGCCAATGTCTCGCGGCCGAGGGCAAGGCTTTGCTTTGGCGGCCAGACGGCGATGATCTGATTGGGCCGGTAAGACAGCGCGAAAATCTGCAAGAAATCGGCGGCCCAGCCGGTTTGACCATCGGCGCTGACAAGCTTGGGGTCGCTGATCGTCAGATCAAAGCGCGATGGAAAGCCCGCCAGATCAAGGCCCGAATAATCCGCCAAACCCTCGGCCTTCATGCCGCCAAGCGCCTCATTGGCGCCCATCAGCACCGCGCGCGATCCCACGAACCAATAGCCGCCGTAAAGTGCGGCAAGAAGTGCGGTCAGCCAGATTATCGCGCGCATTTCGGGGCCTTTCTTGTATCCTTGCACAATTCTTTATAGGCCTTGCGGGGCAAGAACCATATGGATGCGCAAAGGTGCAGTGGATATTCGGCTACGGCTCGCTGATATGGGACCCAGGCTTTGGCTTTGCTGAACGCCAGATCGCGCGGCTGGATGGCTGGCAACGGTCGTTTTGCATGAAATCCATCCATTATCGCGGAACCCATGAAAACCCGGGCCTTGTGCTTGCGCTTGATCGGGCAGAAGGCGGCTATTGAGATGGGGTTGCCTTTGGCGTCTGCGATGCCGCAGCACATGCGGTTCTGGACTATCTGCGCGCCCGAGAGTTGATTTCATACGCCTATGTCGAAGCGCAACTGCCCATTCGCCTTGCGGATGGCCGCGCTGTCGATTCAGTAACCTTCGTCATCAATCGCGATCACAGCCAATATGCGGGGCTTTTGTCGCGCGAAGATCAGGCCCAGATCATTGCCAAGTGCCACGGCGACAAGGGGCCGAACGCCGAATATCTGTGGAACACATCGGCGCATCTGACCGGGCTGGGCCTTGCCGATCCCGAGATGGCGTGGCTGGCAGACCGCGTGCGCATGATCGTCAAGCAGCAAGGCGCGGCTTCTGGGTAACGCCGCTTTGCTTCGTGATCGCAGCGCTTTGCTTTGCTTCTTGATCGCTGCGCCATGCTTCGACGCTTGGCAGGCGCGGTTTGCCACCCTATTGTCGGCCCAGCTACAATTGGGGGCATGCGATTAAGATGAACAAACCGGTGCGTCAGGCGGCGCTATTCTTTTCGCAGCCGGTGCGGCAGATCACCT
>JBAUHP010000191.1:0-7965 GCA_049680345.1 Albidovulum sp.
TCAGGATCACCAGATCAAGGGGGCGGTGGCTTTCCAGCACCGCAGGCAAGATCCGCAATCCGTTGCGGTGCGGCCCTTCAATCGGGTCATCATGCAGCGTTGTGCGCCCCGGATGACCCGCCTCGATCACCTCCCATTCGGGGGAAAGGCCCTCGGCCAGATGCCCGGTCCAGCGAAGATCGCGGCCAAAGCGGTCCATATCGCCCAAGGCGGCCATCGGCGCTGTGCCATGGGTGTTGCTATCACCGTAACATAACAAGCTGCGGTTCATCCGATCCGTTCCCCGCTTTCGGCGTCAAACACATGTACCATGCCCGCGCGCGGCGCCAGATGCACGACATTTCCGGGCCGGAAATCATGACGCTCGCGAAACACCGCGACAAGCTCTCTTGCGCCGAAGCGCAAGACCACATGGGTTTCTGATCCGGTGGGTTCAACCACCGCCACCTTAGCCGCGATCCCGTGCTTGGCCAGATCAAGATGTTCGGGGCGGATGCCAAAGATCACCCGACGGCCTTCGTTCAGGCCCGGTATCTCGGGCAGTGCCAAAACCGCGCCCTCGGCCTCAAGCTCCAACCCATCGGTGCCCTTGCGTAACACCCCTTCAATCAAATTCATCGAAGGTGAACCGATGAAACCCGCCACGAAAACATTGGCGGGGCGGTCATAAAGTTCAAGCGGTGCGCCGATCTGGGCGATATGGCCATCGCGCATCACCACGATCTGATCCGCCATGGTCATGGCTTCAATCTGATCATGGGTGACATAAACGGTCGTGGTGCCAAGCCTTTGATGCAACTCGCGTATTTCAGACCGCATCTGCACGCGCAACTTGGCATCAAGGTTCGACAAGGGCTCATCAAACAAAAACACCTGCGGATTGCGCACAATGGCGCGGCCCATCGCCACCCTTTGCCGCTGGCCCCCCGATAATTCGCGCGGGAAGCGGGCAAGATAAGGCGTCAGCCCCAGTATTTCGGCGGCATGTTCGACCCGGCGGTCAATCTCGGCCCTGTCCATTTTGCGCATCTTCAGCGCAAAACCCATATTCGCCCCCACCGTCTTATGCGGATAAAGCGCGTAGTTTTGAAAAACCATTGCAATGTCACGCTCTGCCGGGGGCAGGTTATTGACCACCTTACCACCAATGCTGATCGTGCCGGAAGATATCGCCTCAAGCCCCGCGATCATCCGCAGCAGCGTGGATTTTCCACAGCCCGATGGTCCAACCAGCACCACAAACTGCCCATCCGCAATATCGACATTCACGCCATGCACAACTTCATGCGCCCCGTAAGACTTGCGCAGATCGCGGATTTCAACCTCGGCCATTCGTCCCCCAAAATCTGTCCTCGCGAACATCCATGCCAGATTGGTAACCCAGCATTTCCCTGCTGTCTACGATCTGGGCATACTAACATGTTAGATGCTTGACTCACTTGGGTAAGGCTGAGAAGCTGACCCAGAGTTCGGCAAAGTCCGAGCCTGGGGATGGCGCTACTTATAGTCAGAGCCTGCATTCAGCGGCCAAGTGACACCCCCGACCGGAACGCCAGTAAGGCGGATCAACCAATGGGAGGTCGTGAATGAAAGTTGGACTTTATGAGATGGCCGCAGCCCGCGCGATGACGCGGCGGCGGTTGTTGCAAACGGCGGCAAGTGTTGGCGGTGCTGCGGCCTTGGGCGGATTGGGCCTGCGCCCGGCGATGGCCCAAGACAATATCCGCGCCGAGATCCTCAAGATCCCCGGCGTTGGTCAAGGTTCCCCCACGGATGCCGATTGGCAAAAAGTAGGCGAGCTGTGTCTGGCCGCCACCAAGGCCAATGTCGCCGAAGGCGAATTTGCGGGGGTTGAGCTGACCTTCATGGGTCTGAACAACCAAAACCTGCACAATTTCCTGTTCCGCGGCTTCTTGAAACCATGGGAGGCCTATACCGGCGCCAAGATCAACTGGATCGACCTTGCGCAAGCCGATTACAACCCCCGCCTGCAACAGGCCATCGCCACCGGAACCGTTGATTTTGACATCATCGAAATGGGCGCGCCCTTCGAAGGCGATACTGCCGGCAAGGGTCTGTTGGATGAGATGCCTGATTGGGTCAAGGACCAGATCGATATGTCCGATTACGTGGGCTACCTTCAGGCCCCGGTCGGCACATGGGACGGCAAGACCTACCGCGTCACCATTGATGGTGATTGCCATACCTTCGCCTACCGCACGGACTATTTCGGCGAAGGCTCCATCAGCGGCATGGCCGCCGCACCGACAACCTGGCAAGAGGTCAATGCGGTAACCCAAGCCCTTAAAGGCCAGACCGATCCGCTGACCGGGCTGGAGGCTTACGGCTTCCTTGATCCGCTCAAAGGTTGGGGCGGTTTTGGCTTTTACTTCCTTGAAGATCGCGCATCGGCCTATGCCAAACACCCCGACGATCCGGCGTGGCTGTTCGATCCTGAGACGATGAAACCGCGCGTCAATAACCCGGCCTGGGTGCAAGCCATTCAAGATGTGATGGACAGCATGAACGCCCTGCCCGCCGATCAGATCAACGCCGATCCGGGCACGACGGCATTCCAGCAATTCCTGGCAGGCACCGGTTCGATGATCTGCTGGTGGGGGGATGTGGGGTCAAGCGCGCGCACCTCTGATGGCTCGGTCGTGGGTGATGTTGTGGGCTTCTCGATCAACCCCGGTTCTGACCGGGTCTACAACTCCAAAACCGAAGAATGGGAAACACCCGAAGGTGGCAACTTCGCCCCCAATATGGCCTATATTGGCTGGGGGGTGTATGTCACCAACCGCGTCTCGGGGGATGAGAAAAAGCGCAAGGCTGCATGGTCGGCCGCGGCACATCTGGGCGGCAAGGATCTGTCGCTGTGGATGTCGGCCTATCCTTCGGGCTTCCAGCCCTACCGCACCTCGCATTTCAACTACGACGAATGGGAGGCCGCCGGTTACGATCGCGCCTTTGTCGAGGATTACCTTGGTTCAAACGCCGACAGCTACAACCATCCCAATGCGGCCATTGAACCCCGCATCCCCGGCATTTTCCAATATTACTCGGTCGCCGAAGACGAGTTGGCCAAAGGCTTTGCCGGGCAATACGGATCGGCCCAAGAAACCGCCGATGCAATTGCGGCCGCTTGGGAAAAGATCACCGATCAGATCGGGCGTGACAGCCAGATCGCCCTTTATAAGGCGTCCTTGGGGATGTGATAAAATGGGCCGGGGCCAAGGTGGCCCCGGCCCATGCCTATTTGGCACGGCTATCAGCGCGCGTGACCGTGACAAGAAGCAAAGCCGTTTATTAGGAAAAGATGGGCGCAATGTTCATCCCTTCACCGGAAGTGATTTTATTTCGTTATGAGCAGTGAAGGCGATCTTCTTCATGTCGTAACCAACGACAATATCTCTGACGCGCGCCGTGGCGCGGGGCGCGCGATCATTTGGGGATCGGCGGGCGTCTTGCTGCTGGTCGCGGTATTGCAGGGCTTGCAAAATACAGGCCAGATCGACCTTGGCTTTCAAAACTGGCGGCCCACGCTTTATGCCTATGCACTTTGGTCGGTTTGCCTGTGCTGGGGGCAGGTCTTGACACGCGGCGAACAAGGCAAGCGCGTGCTTTTTGTCTTACCGGCCGTGCTGTTCGTTTTGTCGATGGCGGTTTTGCCGCTGATCTTCGGGCTTGGCATCGCCTTTTCCGACTGGAACCTTTCCTCCCCCACCGGGCGGAAATTCAACGGCCTCGATAATGTCCGGCAGATGTGGGGCGATCCGTTTTACTGGAACGCGCTTAAAAACATGGTCTGGTATGCGCTGGCAATCTTGCCCGAATATGCCATCGCCTTTGGTCTTGCGCTGTTGCTGAACACCCAGATCAAGGCGCGCAAATTCTTTCGTGTGGCGTTTTTGCTGCCGCTGATGTTGTCACCCGTCGCAGTCAGCTGGATGGTCGGCAAATCCATGCTGGAGACACGCTTTGGCCCCATCGCCCGTCTGGGGCGGTTCTTGGGCTGGGACAGCCCGTCTTTCTTCGGCTCCCCCGAGCTTGCCCGCGCCACCATCATGATCATGGATGCCTGGACCTTCATTCCTTTCATGATGATCATGATCTTGGCAGGCCTTCAGGCCATCCCCCGCGAATTGCACGAAGCCGCCCGGGTTGACGGTGCAAGCCCGTGGCGCGGGTTTTGGGAGATTACCTTCCCGCTGATGCTGCCCGTATCTGTGACCGCGATCTTGATCCGCATCATCTTCAAGCTGAAGCTCGCCGATATCATCATCAACGTCACCTCGGGCGGGCCCGGCGGGGCCACCGATAGCGTGACCAGCTTCATCTTCCGCGAATATCGTGACCGCTCCAACGTGGGCTACGGCACGCTTCTGGCGATCTTCTATCTGGTGATCATCATCATTGCGATGACGATCCTGATGAAGCTGGCCGAACGCTGGACAAGGGCGCGGTACTGATCATGGGTACCCAGATCTTTCACGACAGCGATACCGATCTTGCCCATAAGGCCAAATGGCTGACCGGCCGCGTCGCGGTTTACGGGGCCTTGCTTTTATGGGCGGCCATCTGCCTGTTCCCGATTTACTGGACCATCACCACCTCGTTCAAAATGGCGCCCGATGTGATGAAGGGCAATATGCTGCCTTGGATCGACTATCAGCCGAAATGGCTGGGCTGGCGGTCCTTGGGGCTGTCGCCGGACACGATCGGGGCGGAATCCACGGTGCGGTCGGAATTCACGCTGCGGTTCATGAATTCGCTGATCATATCGATCTCGGCCTCGGTTCTGGCGGTCATCTTGGGCAGCCTTGCCGCTTATGGGCTATCAAGGTTTTCCTACCGGTTCGGCTTTATGAGAAACGGCGATATCTCATTCTTCTTCATCAGCCAGCTGATCTTGCCGCCCGTCGTGCTCGCCCTGCCCTTCTTGGTGCTTTACAAGGAACTCGCCTTGCTCGACACCCGCATCGGGCTGATCTTGCTTTATACGCTCACCGTTCTTCCCATCGTGATCTGGATCATGCGCGACCAATTCGCGGGCATCCCGACCGAGCTTGAGGAGGCCGCCCTCGTGGACGGGCTGTCGATCTGGGGGGCGTTCTTGACCATCATCTTGCCGATCGCGCTGCCTGGTATGGTGGCCTCGCTTATCTTGTCGCTGGTCTTGACCTGGAATGAGTATTTCTTCGCGGCCCTGCTGACCTCGACCCATGCAAATACTTTGCCGGTGATGGTGGCCAGCCAGACCGGCAGTCAGGGGATTTCATGGTGGTCGATGGCGGCGCTGAGTTTTGCCGCGATCTTGCCCTTGATCGTGATCGGCGTGGTTTTGGAGCGCTATATCATCAAGGGCATGGCCGCCGGCGCGGTCAAATAAGACCGCGGTTTCACGCAGGTTTTCACAGTGAAAATTTTTGCAGGCCATTGATATAAATTAATTTTATTTCTTGCGTTAAGATGAAATTAACCTTTTCACGGCGGTTTTCACAGCAGATCCATGCCCAGAGCGACGGCCCCGCGCAGGCGGTCTGGCGGCGTTCGGGGGCTGGTAACTGGCCGCGGGGCTGCTAAGGTCAGGGTCCAATCAGGAGGCGACCCATGCGCAAAATCGGAACCACATTTGTCTTCATTCTGACCGCAGCGACGCTGATGGGCTGTGCACCGCTTATCATCGGCGCAGGCGGCGCGGTGATTGCCGATAAGGTGGCCGAAGATCAAAACGGTGGCGACGGGCTGTTCTGAGGCGGCCCAGTGACGGTGGGCTGAAAACCCCCACAGCCAGAGCACTTGCCAAGCCGGGCGGGCGCCTGTCCGTGGGGTGGCGCTGCCAGGCCGGTTCAGCGCGCTTTATGGTGGCAAAGCCCATCTTCCATTGATGCCGCGCGCGCGGTTGGCCAAAGCGCCAGCCCGCCGGGACGGACAGGCGCTCGCCCGGCGCCTTCGGCGCGGATCGGGCGGGGGTGGTGGGCTCGCCCGACTTGTCGAGGGACAAATCGGGCGAGAATACCGGTGTTCTGTGCAAGTGATTTCACACGGAGTCTTAGTAGTGAAGCAGTGAGCATTGCCCGCTGGTACGCTTCTACTAGCTTAATTTGTGCTCCAAGCTACTTGGCTGATGAGAGCGTTACAGGCCTCTTGTCTTGTCGTAAACGCCGCGGCAGTATTGAATCCAGTCTGGACGTCAGTCTTAGCCTTGGCAAAAACTTCTGCGGTAGCGCCGAGGTTTTTAGCCGTTACTATGCTGCGGTTGGCATCCTCTTTCATTTTTTTCGCACCGTCGTATCCACCTACAAAACCACCACAGTTTTGTGCAGCAAACTCTGCTGCAACTGCCAATCGAGCCTGCGCCTCCATCGGGGACTTCGGTGGCTCTACGCAGCCAGAAACCGTACAGGTAATAGCAATAGCGATAACGTGTTTTTTCAATTTGAAACTCCCTAAGCAGCCGATTCGGCTATACGCCCATAGGGGTAGTGAATCTGGATATAAGTCAATCGATACGGGTGCTGTTGGTACAACTAGCATTTTCCGCGTAGTTACCCTGAAAAAGGCGCCGATAAACAACAACCTATTGAGCGGTCTGGAGCATAAACCAACGTTTTATGGAGGTATTTCGACGTAACGGTACTCTCCAACTATTTTGGATCGGAATCTCATTCCCCACCCATCCATCTTCAACGCATTGACGCCGCTTCCATCCTCACCCAGTGGGCACGCGTTTGGCTTTGCCAATCGCTTTCGCCCACCCGCTCAAAAAACGGACCGCGATTGCCGGCCCGATCCTTGCGGATCGTGCGTTCGGGCCTGACGACCTTCCACTGGAAGGTCCTCCGGGCGGCCCTCACCCATCCATCTTCAGCGCGCTGATACACGCCTCTTGCGGGATCTCCACTTTCCCGAACTGGCGCATCTTCTTCTTCCCGGCCTTTTGCTTGTCCAGCAGCTTGCGCTTGCGGCTCGCATCGCCGCCGTAGCATTTCGCGGTGACGTCCTTGCGCATTGCCGACAGCGTCTCGCGCGCGATGACCCGGCCACCGATGGCGGCCTGGATCGGGATTTTGAACATATGCCGGGGGATCAGATCCTTGAGCTTTTCAACCATGGCGCGGCCGCGCAATTCGGCCCGGTCACGGTGGACCATCATCGACAGCGCATCGACGGGTTCCTCGTTCACGAGGATCGACATCTTGACCAAGAAATCCTCTCGGTAGCCGATGATATGATAGTCAAAGCTGGCATAGCCCTTGGAGACCGATTTCAAGCGGTCGTAGAAATCAAACACCACCTCGGCCAGGGGCAGGTCATAGACCACCATGGCGCGCGACCCGGCATAGGTCAGGTCCATCTGGATGCCGCGGCGGTCCTGGCACAGTTTGAGCACATCGCCCAGGTATTCGTCGGGCACCATGATCGTGGCCTTGATGCGCGGCTCTTCAATATGGCTGACATAGGTCAGGTCGGGCATATCGGCGGGGTTGTGCAGATCGCGCACCTCGCCGTCGTTCATATGCAGATGGAAGACGACGGAAGGTGCTGTGGTGATCAGGTCAAGATCATATTCGCGTTCCAGACGGTCGCGGATAACCTCCAGATGCAAAAGGCCCAAGAAGCCGCAGCGAAAGCCAAAGCCAAGGGCGGCAGAGGTTTCCATTTCCGAGCTGAAAGAGGCGTCATTGAGGGTCAGCTTTTCGATGGCCTCGCGCAGATCCTCAAAATCATTGGCATCGACCGGGAAGAGGCCGCAAAAGACCACGGGCTGCGCGGGTTTGAAGCCCGGAAGTGCTGCTGCGGTGGGCCGCTTTTCATGGGTGATGGTATCGCCCACACGGGTGTCGCGGACCTGTTTGATTGAGCCGGTGAAAATGCCAATCTCACCCGGCCCCAGTTCGGGGATATCGACCATCTGCGGTTTGAGGACCGAGAGCTTGTCGACGCCGTAGATGGCCCCGG
>JBAUHP010000192.1:0-5673 GCA_049680345.1 Albidovulum sp.
GATTTCAGCGGCCGCAGCACCGGCGAAGCCGATGAGAGCGGTGGTCGCAAGAAGAACCTTTTTCATTTCGTATTCCCTCGTGTGTTTAAAGGTAGGCCCAACTCAGGGGAATCCGAATTGGGTATGCTTCTATTTCCCCTCTTGTTGTTGGCATTGCAACGGAAACGGGCCGGGGGGCGAAAGACTTGGGATCGGATGGTGCAGTCTTGCCACAGTGGCCTTTGCGGGGGCTGGGCCTTTCCTATGGCCCCGCATGGCTGGGAAAAGCCTTGTTCGCGCGCAAACCCTCGGTTAGACAACGGCATTGGCATTTAAAGACTATGGGCAGGGGCGATGCAAAAATCAGTCCGGGGCGGTTTGCGGATAACGATACGGACGGCGGTTTTAGGCGGCCTTGTTGCCACCTTAGCGTCATGTGGGGGAATCGGCAGTGGCGATTCCGGGCTGTTTGGCAAACGAAGCAAGGCGCCGACCACCTCTACAGAAGATAAACGCGCAGCTGCACTTGCGCAGCGCGGAAGCGTATATGAAACCAGAGGCGGCCGTAGGGGTAAGGTCAGAAAGCCGCGCTCGAAGCTTTCTGATCTGTTCAGCAAGAATAATGCCGATCCGAATGTGACGGTCGAGGTCAACAAATACCTCTGGCAGGCATCGCTTGAAGTACTGAACTTCTTGCCGATCCAGTCGGTTGATCCCTTCTCGGGGGTTCTGGTGACCGGCTTTGGCACCCCGCCGGGTGGTGGGCGGGCTTATCGCGCGACAATTTATGTACAAGACCCCGCCCTTGATGCGCGGTCGCTGAAAGTGGCGCTGGTGTCAAAATCAGGCCCGGTTGATGCGGCCACCTTGCGTGCGGTCGAAGATGCAATCTTGACCCGTGCGCGGCAGTTGCGGATTCGCGACGGCAAGCTTTAAGGGCTTTGGGGGGCGCGGCCCCCGGCCCTGCGGCCTTCCCCGAAAATATTTGTGGCCCCGGTGAAGGGCACGACGCTCTGGACCTTGTTCTGTCTGTGGGTATAACCAGCGCAGTCTTGTGAAGGAATATCCCGATGTCGCGCTATGATCCGGCCACCAGTGAAGCAAATTGGCAAGAGGCCTGGGACAAGGCGCAGGCGTTTTTGGCGCGGCGCGATCCGGCAAGACCCAAATATTATGTGCTGGAGATGTTTCCCTATCCCTCCGGGCGCATCCATATGGGCCATGTGCGCAACTACACGATGGGCGATGTCGTCGCGCGCTATAAGGCGGCACAGGGCTTTTCGGTGCTGCACCCGATGGGCTGGGACGCCTTTGGTATGCCCGCCGAAAACGCTGCAATGGCCACCGGCATTCACCCCAAGGATTACACCTACGGCAATATCGCCGAGATGAAGGCGCAGATGAAGCCTTTGGGGCTGTCCATAGATTGGAGCCGCGAACTGGCCACCTGCGACCCCGAATATTACGGCCAGCAGCAAGCGATGTTCATCGATTTTCTTGAGAAGGGCCTGATTTACCGCAAGAAAGCCGTGGTCAACTGGGACCCGGTCGATATGACGGTTCTGGCCAATGAACAGGTGATCGACGGCAAGGGCTGGCGTTCGGGCGCGGATGTGGAACGGCGCGAGCTGGTGCAATGGTTCTTCAAGATCTCGGACTATTCCGAAGAACTGCTTACCGCAATCGACAGTCTGGATAACTGGCCCGCAAAGGTTAAGCTGATGCAGGCCAACTGGATCGGCAAGTCACGCGGCGCGCAATTCTGCTTTGAAATCGACGGCGCGCCCGCCGGGTTTGACAAGATCGAGGTCTATACGACGCGGCCTGACACGATCTTTGGCGCGTCATTCGTGGGGATCTCGCCTGATCATCCATTGGCCAAGGCGCTTGAGGCACAAGATCCGGCAATTGCCGCCTTTTGCGCGGAATGCCGTAAAGGTGGCACCACCGCTGAAGCCATAGAAAAGGCGGAAAAGCTGGGCCTTGATACCGGTGTCCGGGCGCAGTTGCCGGGGGGCGCGGTATCGGACCTGCCGGTCTACATCGCGAATTTCATTTTGATGGATTATGGGACGGGGGCGATTTTCGGCTGTCCGGGGCATGACCAGCGCGACCATGATTTCGCCCGAAAATACGACCTGCCGATCATTGATGTTTTCCGTCCGCTTGGGTCGGACCGCGCCGACAACTATGTCTTGCCCGAAATATTGAAGGCCCCGTTTGTGCCCGCCAAGGATGAGGCGGTCGAATATGTGCGCCCTGCGATTGGCCCGGACCAGATGAACGGGCAAGAGGCGATTGATCATGCAATCACATGGTTTGAGGACCGGGGAATTGGGCAAGGCGTTACCAAATTCCGTCTGCGCGACTGGGGGCTTTCGCGTCAGCGCTATTGGGGCTGCCCGATACCGGTTGTGCATTGCGATACCTGCGGCGTGGTGCCTGAAAAGAAAGAAAACCTGCCCGTAGAGCTGCCCGATGATGTCACGTTTGACGTGCCCGGCAACCCGCTTGACCGGCATCCGACATGGCGCGACTGTGCTTGCCCCAAATGCGCAGGCCCGGCCCGGCGTGAAACCGACACGATGGATACTTTCGTCGATTCGTCCTGGTACTACGCCCGCTTCACCGCTCCGCGCGCCAAAACCCCGACGGTGATGGACGATGCCGATTACTGGATGAATGTTGACCAGTATATCGGCGGCATCGAACACGCGATCCTGCACCTGCTTTATTCGCGCTTCTTTGCCCGCGCGATGCAGATCTGCGGCCACCTGCCAAAAAAGGCGATTGAGCCGTTCAATGCCCTCTTCACTCAAGGCATGGTCACGCATGAGATTTACCTGACCCGTGATGCGGCGGGCAGGCCGGTCTATCACCTGCCCGAAGAAGTCACGGACGGAAAGCTCGCGAATGGCACGATGGTCGAGGTTATCCCGTCGGCCAAAATGTCAAAATCCAAGAAGAATGTCGTTGATCCGGTCAGCATTATTCAAGCCTTTGGTGCCGATACGGCGCGTTGGTTCGTCATGTCCGACAGCCCGCCCGAACGCGATGTGGAATGGACGGCATCGGGTGCCGAGGCGGCGTTCAAGCATCTTAACCGGGTCTGGGTGTTGTGCGACCGCATCGCCAATCTGCCTGCCGACAAGCCCGGCAAGGGCTGCGACGATCTTGCACGCGCCATGCACCGCGCGATTCGCGATGTGACCGATGCGATCGAAGGTTTCGCCTTCAACAAGGCCATCGCCAAGCTTTATGAATTTGCCAATGCGATCTTGAAATCGGACGCGGCCAAGGTCACCCAACGACAGGCGGTGATGACATTGGCGCAGCTTATGGCGCCGATGACCCCGCATCTGGCAGAAGAGATCTGGGCGCTTCAGGGCGGTGAAGGCATGGTTGTTCATGCCCCTTGGCCCAAGGCCGATCCGGCACTGCTGATCGAGGCCAATGTAACCTTGCCGATCCAGATCAACGGCAAACGCCGCGCCGAAATCTCGGTTCCCAAAGATATGTCACCGGCAGAGGTTGAAAAGATCGTGCTGGCGGACGAAGCTGTGCAAAAGGTGCTGGCAGGGGCCAGCCCCAAAAAGCTTATCGTTGTGCCGGGGCGAATCGTTAATGTCGTTATCTGACCGCCGCAAAATTCTGGGACTTGGGGCCGCCGCTGCACTGGCGTCTTGTGGCTTTGCGCCCGCCTTCGGCCCGCAAGGTGCGGCGCAAGGGCTTTTGGGCAAGGTTCATGTAGATGACCCGACCGACAAGAACAGCTTTGACCTTGTTGCACGGCTGGAAGAACGGTTGGGCCGTCCGAATGGTGCGACCTACCGGCTAAGCTACAGTCTTGCCACCAGCAGTATTGGCCTTGGGATTACCTCTTCCAACGCCATCACCCGCTATAATATCTCGGGCATAGCGGGCTATGCCTTGCGCCGCATCGGCGAAGAAAAAGTCATTGCCCAAGGCAAGGTGCAGAATTTCACCTCTTATTCTGCCTCCGGTACGGTGGTTTCAACTGCCGCTTCTGAGCGTGACGCAAATATCCGCCTGATGCGGATTTTGGCTGATCAGATTGTGACGGACCTTATTGGCAGCTCTGCCGACTGGGCTGAAAAGTGAAGCTTTCGGGGGCGGCGGCGACACGCTATTTCGCCAAGCCCGATCCATCCCGCGCCGGGCTTTTGATTTTCGGGGCCGATGCGATGCGCGTGGCGCTGAAACGCCAAGAGGTGATCGCCGCACTGATCGGGGCCGGGGGCGAAGAAGAAATGCGCCTGACCCGCATCCCGGCATCGGACCTGCGCAAAGACCCGGCACTGGTGCAAGACGCGCTGAAGGCGCAGGGCTTCTTTCCCGGCCCGCGCGTGGCTTTCGTTGAAGATGCAAGCGACGGTCTTGCCGCCAATCTGACGGCGGCTTTGGCCGAATGGCAGCCGGGGGACGCGAGTTTGATCGTAACCGCGGGGAATCTGACCAAAGCCTCAGCCCTCAAGAAACTGTTCGAGGGCCATCCCAATGCCTATGCGGCGGGGATTTACGACGATCCGCCCAGCCGCGAAGAGATTGAAGCGACATTGGTCAAGGCAGGGCTGAAGGAAATCGGCCAAGGCCCGATGAATGACCTTCTGGCGCTGGCGCGCGATCTTGATCCGGGCGATTTTCGCCAGACCATCGAGAAGATCGCCCTTTATAAATACGGCGATACGACCCCGCTTGTGGCCCAAGATATCGCCGCTTGCGCGCCGCAAACGATTGAGGCCGAGGTGGATGATGTGCTGCATGCGGCGGCCGAGGCGCGCTTTGGCGCCATCGGCCCCTTGATGCGGCGGCTGGAAGGGCAAGGGGTTAATCCGGTGACACTTTGCATCGGGGCGATGCGCCATTTTCGCACCCTGCACGCTGCGGCCTCTGCGCCGGGCGGGGCGGCCGAGGGCATTGCCCGGATGCGCCCTCCGGTTTTCGGGCCGCGCCGTGACCGGATGCTGAAACAAGCGCAAGGCTGGGGGATGGACCGGCTGGAACAAGCGCTGGGGCTGTTGGTTGAAACCGATCTGACCCTGCGGTCAACCTCGCGCGCCCCGACCATGGCGGTGATGGAGCGCGCGCTCATCCGTCTGGCAATGATGCCAAGATGAGCGTTTGGTTCCGGTTTGCCCGCGCGCTTCGCCCGGCAATTGCCCGCCCATCCCCGACCGAGACTTTGCGCGCCGCGATTGGTGTCGCACTTGGCCTACTGGCAACCGGTTTCTTGGTTATGGCGCTGCCGCATTTCGGCGCGGAACCGCCACCGTTCTTGATCGCGCCCTTGGGGGCCACGGCGTTTTTGCTTTTCGCGGCGCCAAACAGCCCGCTGGCGCAGCCATGGTCGGCGGTTGTCGGCAACTTTCTGTCGGCGCTGGCGGCATTGCTGGTGATCCGAGTTATCCCCAACCCTTTGCTTGGCGCCTCGATTGCCGTCGGCGTGGCGGTTATGGCGATGATTCTGGTGCGTGCCATGCATCCGCCGGGCGGCGCTGTGGCACTGTTGATCGGGCTTTCAGGGCCGGGCCTGCCCTTGTTTTTTGCGCTGTCGCCGGTCTTGCTGGCCACGGTGATTTTGGTGGGATTGGCCGTTCTTTATAATCGCGCCACAGGGCGGGTCTATCCGTTTCGCCAGCCGCCCGAGACCAGCACGCATGGCACCAAAGACCC
>JBAUHP010000193.1:0-1817 GCA_049680345.1 Albidovulum sp.
TTGCCCAACATGGCATGGCCCTGACCGTTTTCGTCAAAGACCAAAACGACCGGCTGGTCTGTAACGGCCTTGATTTCCTTATCCAGCGCCTCGGCCAATTGGTAAGAGCCGCCGCCGTTCACCACGACCACGCCTTGCGCGGTCACAATGAAGCTGAGGTTATTGTTGTGCCCGGCATTTTCATAGGTTGGCGGGGCGGTGGCCCCGATGGCGGAAAAGACGCCCGGGATAACTTCGACCGGCTTTGAATAAAGAACCGAGCCCGGATACTGATCGGCAATATCTTCGCTGCCAATGGCAGGCGCGGCCACAAGGGCGGCGATGATCGCAAGATATTTCATCCTCATTTCTCCGGCACGAAGGCATAGCCATCAGAGGTCTTGCCGACATATCCCAAGCCGCCGCCTGAAAGGTGGTATCCGATAACCCGCATTTTTTCATGGGCGAGTTGGTCCATCAAAGACACACGGGTCTTTGCGGCCATTTCCGGATCTTGATCAGATCCCGCATTCCATTCGGGTTTTGCGAATGCGATGTGGTCGTTGCTTATGCAATCGCCAAGGATCATTACGGCCTCCGATCCGTCGCGGACCTCAAACGCCATATGGCCGGGCGTATGTCCGAAAGTCGCGCGCGCCGCGACCCCCGGCATAATCTCTGCGCCATCCGCAAAGAATGTCACTTTGTCCTCGATCAACTGCAACCGACGCATGGCGCCAACCGCAAAGGCGGCCCGGGCGTCCCCGATCGTGTCAATGGTGTTCGGATCCATCCAATACTCCCATTCCGCCTTTCCGATCATGTAACTGGCCTGGGAAAACAGCAGCTCGTCAAAGTCATCCAGCAGCCCCCACAGATGGTCTGGGTGGGCATGGGTGAAGATCACGTCGGTCACATCCTGTGGTGCCACGCCAAGCGCATCCAAAGAGTCCGGCAAGATCCCCGCATTGGGCGAAAAGTCGGGGCCAGAGCCAAGATCGAACAAGATCGTCCGGTCACCGCGCCGCATCAACGTCACGTTGCATGGGGGTGTCAGAACCTCGGGTGATTGGCCGAGTTTTGCCAGGATCGGAAGCAATTCGTCTTTTGGCATAGGGCCGAAGATGAAACTGCCGGGGAGGGTAAGCGATCCGTCACTGACGATGTCCAGTTGGGTATCGCCAAAGGCAAGCTGGGCATGTGCCCCCTTGGGAAAGAGCCCCAACGCCGGGATTGAAGCCAGCGCCGCGCCACCGGCAAGAATCTTTCGTCTTGAAAGACCCATCACTTTCCTCCTTAAATTCTATTATTTGAATATGAAGCAATGTTATCAATTGGGCAAGCGATTATAGTGCGACCGGTTGGCAAAGCCTTATGCGGCCTGCGTAACGCTATGAACCGTTGCTTGTTTGCCGGAGGCCCGGAGGCCAGGGTGTCGGGGTATCGAAATGAACGAATATGGGCACATATATTCTGCTTAAATGCGCATGGTGTCTGAACCTCAGGCTCACGCCCGGGGGGCAGCAGGCTGCAATCACGCCGATTGCGCCCAAGATCGGTAGGGTTTCATCGAGGGTTCAAGCACCGTGATCAGCCGTCTTAAGCCACGCTGCACCCCCCCCCGACGCTAGTTCCCATACAGCCCGGCGCTGCGGGCGCGCAGCTTGGTCAGCGCCAGAACCGTGTCAATTGTCGGTGTCGGTGTGTCGGTGATCCGGCCAAGTTCCTGAACCGAGCCGATAAGCGCGTCGATCTCCATCGGGCGCCCCAGATCAAGGTCTTGCAACATGGATGTGCGGTGTGCCCCAACGGCGGCACCGCCGCTGATGCGACGATCG
>JBAUHP010000194.1:0-6586 GCA_049680345.1 Albidovulum sp.
TTGCCGCGCCACCCCACGGGCCGTCGCGCGGCCGGTTTTGGTCTGGCGATTGGCCGGGGGCGGAAGGTGGGTTGCAAATCCACCCTACGCCTGCGGCGGGGCTATTGCTCGGGCACCAAAATCTCACGCTTGCCGACGTGATTGGCAGAGCTGACAAGGCCCTGTTCTTCCATCTGCTCGACCAGCCTTGCGGCCTTGTTATAGCCGATGGCAAGCTTGCGCTGGATGTAGCTGGTGGAAACCTTCCGGTCCTTCAGCACCACCGCGACGGCGGTGTCGTAAAGCGCATCTTCAAGGTCATTGCCGCTGCCGCCTAGGCCAAGCACCAGGTCGATATCGGCCTCTTTATCATCATCGGGGCCATCGACGACGCCGGACATATATTCGGGCGGGCCGAAGGATTTGAGGTGGTTGACCACCTCTTCGACTTCCTCATCCGACACAAACGGCCCGTGGATACGCACGATGCGGGAACCACCGGCCATGTAAAGCATGTCGCCCATGCCCAATAGCTGTTCGGCACCCTGTTCGCCCAAAATTGTGCGGCTGTCGATTTTAGAGGTGACCTGGAAGGAAATTCGGGTCGGGAAGTTGGCCTTGATCGTGCCGGTGATGACATCGACCGAGGGGCGCTGCGTTGCCATGATCAGGTGGATGCCAGAGGCACGGGCCATCTGGGCAAGACGCTGAATGCAAGCTTCAATCTCTTTCCCGGCGACCATCATCAGATCGGCCATCTCATCGACGATGACGACGATGAAAGGCAGGGTCTTGGGCTCAAACTCATCCGTCTCAAAGATCGGATCGCCGGTTTCCTCGTCAAAGCCGGTCTGGATGGTACGTTTGAACATCTCGCCATTGGCAAGGGCCTCTTTGACCCGGCCGTTATAGCCGTCGATGTTGCGCACGCCCATTTTCGACATCTTGCGGTAGCGTTCTTCCATCTCGCCCACCACCCATTTCAGGGCGACAACCGCCTTTTTGGGGTCGGTGACGACGGGCGACAAAAGATGCGGGATGCCGTCATAGACGCTGAGTTCCAGCATTTTGGGGTCAATCATGATCAGGCGGCATTCCTCGGGGGAAAGCTTGTAAAGCAGGCTGAGGATCATGGTGTTGATCGCCACCGACTTGCCCGAACCGGTGGTCCCGGCGATCAAAAGGTGGGGCATTTTGGCAAGGTTGGCGACAACCGGTTCGCCCGCGATATCCTTGCCCAAAGCCAGCGGCAGGCGCAGGTTGCTGTCGCCAAAGTCGCGGGCAGAAAGGATTTCGCGCAAGACCACTTTTTCGCGGAAGGAATTGGGCAGTTCGATCCCGATCACGGTGCGGCCCGGCACGGTAGACACGCGCGCGGAAAGCGCGGACATTGAGCGCGCGATATCATCGGCAAGGCCAATGACGCGCGAGGCTTTGAGGCCCGGTGCGGGTTCAAGTTCATACATCGTCACCACGGGGCCGGGGCGGACCGACACGATCTCTCCCTTGACGCCGTAATCATCGAGCACGGATTCAAGCATACGGGCGTTTTCTTCCAACGCCTCGTTCGACAATTGCTGACGCTTCACATTCTCGGGGTTCGACAACAGCCCCAAGGGCGGCAACTCATAGCCTTGGCCATTGGCATCATCAAAGCGCAGGCTTGGCTGGCTTTCGGCCTGGGCCTTGCGCGAAGGGGCAAGGGCCTTGCGGGCCGGCATGACGACATTGGGCTTGGCCTCGGACATCTGCGCGCCCGCCTGACGTGCGGGCGCATAGGCCTGATCATCGTCGCTGTCGTCAAGATTGGCAAAGGCGTTGCGGTCCCAATCAACCTCGGGCGCGTCCCAATCTTCGGCGGCGAGCGGGGCCGCAGCGACAGGGCTCGCAACCACGGGTTCGGCCCGCATCTGCATGGCAGGTTTGCGCAAGGGCGGTTCAACCCGAAGGGCTTGATCAATGGCGCGGGGATCAATGGCGCTGGCCGGTTGATGGCCGCGTGATTTCACCGCATCGGCAATCCGCGAACGGATACGGTCAGGGCTTGGTGCCTCGGTGGTCCAGACGGCATCGGCGGGGGCGCGTTCAATCAGCTCCGGCTCTGGCGAGGTGCGGTAATCTTGGTCGTGATCCATCTCGGGGTCGGGGTCGATTGCGCGGCGCAAAAGGCCCGGCACGCGGGACAAAAGGCCGCCGGTGGGCGCGGCCACTTCGGGCGCGGCCGCGGCCATCGGGGCATCGGCGTAGCGCGGATCGGCGCGCAAGATCGGGGGGGATTTACGCCCAGCACCAGGCCCCGCATCCAGCACCGGATCATCATAACGCATCGGATCGGCGCGATCTTCAGCCATTGCCGCGCGGCGTGCGCGGTGCATTTCGTGCAAGCCTTGCGCGGTACGCGCCGACATGGCCGCTCCGGTGCCCAACATCCGCATCAACCCATCGTAGCCCATGATCAGGCCAATCAGGCTGCGGCGCAAAATCAGCTGCAATTCGACCCTATCAAAGCCCAAAACGAACAAAAGCATCACCAGGGTCGCCGCACCCAACAAAAGCCCGGTCATCGTCAGGCTGACGCTGCCACTGGCCGGAACCACGCCCAAAAGTGCGCCCAAAACCGTATCGCCAAACAGCCCGCCCAGCCCAAAATTCTGGTCCCAGCCCGGACCGGCCACATGTGCGGCCGCCGTCACCGACATCATCGCCACTGCAATTGGTGCGAAGATTACCCGTGAAACGGCGCGCTCTTCGCCGCGATGGGTGATAAGACGCACCCCCCAAACCACAAGTATCAGCGCCAGACCCCAAGACCCGCGTCCGCCGATCACGAACAAGGGCGAGGCTATTGCCGCGCCAAAATGGCCCAGAAGGTTTTGCACAGGCTGGTCATTGGCGGTAAACCAGCTTGGGTCTTGCGGCGAATAGCTGGCCAGCATCAGCGCAATCATGACACCCAGCACCAGCAAGATCGCACCCAGCAATTCCTTGCCGCGCCGCTCTATCGCTGCTTGCATGTCTTGATCCACCAAGGGATCGCGCCGTCTTGCCTGATAAGATGCCATTACTATCCGTCCTTAGGTAAAGATGCAGTCGCGCAGCCTGCCCAGCCCGCGCTGCATTTCGTCTTTTTGCGCAACCAAAGCCACGCGGATATAGTCATTGCCGGGATTCTGGCCGCCCACATCGCGGGCCAGATAGGCGCCGGGCAAGACCCGGACCCCGGTTTCACGCCAAAGCTTGAGGGCCGCCGCTTCGCCATTGCCGATGGCGTCGGGGATCGGCAACCACAAGAAAAAACCGCCCTCGGGGCCCTGATATCCCTGAATTCCGGCAAAAACCTGATCGGAAATGCGAAATTTTTCGGCATAAAGCGCGCGGTTCGCCACCACATGCGCCTCATCCCCCCAGGCCCGTTCGGAAACGCGCTGAATGGGCAGGGGCAGCGGCGCACCGGCATAGTTGCGCAGCTGACGAAAGCGCGCGATCGTCTCTGGCCCGCTTGCCACAAATCCCGACCGCAGACCGGGCAGGTTCGAGCGTTTGGAAAGCGAATGAAACACCGCCACCCGTTCGGGATCCGTGCCAATCTCAGCCGCAGCCTCAAGCGCGCCGGTGGGCGGCGCATCGCGCCAGATCTCACTATAGCATTCATCGGCCAAAAGCGTGAAGCCGTGCTTTTCCGCCAAAACCAGCAGATTCTTGAGGTAATCGCACGGTGCAACCACCCCTTGCGGGTTGGCGGGCGAACACAAATAGGCCAGCGCCACGCGGTTGAGGGTTTCGGCGGGCAGGCTTGCGTAATCGGGCAAAAACCCGGTGGCTGCAGTGGCCGGAACATATATCGGTTCGGCCCCCACACTTAGGGCCGCTGCCGCATAGACCTGATAAAACGGGTTTGGCATCAAGACCACGGGGCGCTTGCCAAGCTTGGTTTCGGGGCAAAGAGCGAGGCAGGCGGCAAACAACCCCTCGCGCGTGCCGTTCAAGGCCATGATCCGCTCAGGCCCGAAATCAACGCGGTAGCGCCGTTTGAGCCAGCCGGAAATGGCCGCCAAAAGCTCGGGTGCGCCCTCATTGGGCGGATAAACCGCGAATTCGTCCAGATGCGCTGCCATAACCTCACCCACGAAATCCGGCATTGGATGCCGGGGTTCGCCGATGGTCATCGCAATAGGCTTGCCGCCCGGTTCATGGACGTCAAGCAACTTCCGCAAACGCGGAAACGCGTATTCTGGCAGGTTCGAAAACCGCTCGGGAAACGCCATTGATGCCTCAAACTTCGGGGTCATTGCGCCCCGTTTGAAGCAACTCTAGCCAATCGGCCCGGAGGGGTCCAGAAAAAGGAATGCTTATCAGTGCTTACTGCGCCGATCTGTGGCTTTTACGTCCCTTAGCCTAGAGGCGAAGGGCGGTTTCGGCAGCGGCGCCAAGCCGCAAAAGCCGTTCTTCGCCAAAGGGCTGACCCATCAGCGTGATCCCGGCCGAAGGCGTGGCCGTGGGCAGGGTAAGCGCCGAAAGCCCCAAGATATTGCCGATCCTAGTGTTGCGCAGCGCCATCAGGTTTTCTGAGATGAAATAGGCGTGGTCTTCTAGCAACCGGGCGGCATTTGGCGGCATGATCGGCGATGTCGGCAGCAAGACCGCATCGTACCCCGCCGTTTGTTCGGCCCAGACCTTGCGCCCCTGCTGCACCTTTTGCCATCCGGCCACAAAATCAGCGCCCTTGGTGGTGCGTCCGGCGCGAAACCGGTCGCGGATCGGCGCAAACATCTTGTCGGGTGCGTCCTCTATCACATCGCGCCAGATTGCATAGGCTTCGGTGGTGAACAGCGGCCCCGCGCTTTGGATAAGGTCGGTCAGATCGGCCATTGCGCGACGTTCAATCACCGCGCCATGGGCGGCCAGGCGCAACAATGCCTCTTCAAACGCCGCCAAGGGCGCATCGCGGCAATCTTCCAAAGCCAGTGTCTCAAGCACCATGAAACGCGCGCCTTTCAGGCTGGCGCCGCGCAGATCGGCAGGCTTTGTGCCATCAAACGCCGCCAGCATCAGGGCTGCATCTTCAACATTGCGGGTCAGCGGCCCGATGGTGTCGAAACTGGCCACCAACGGCACAACCCCATCAAGCGATAGCCGCCCCGAGGTGGTTTTAAGCCCCACCAGATCGTTCCACGCGGCCGGAAGCCGCACCGATCCGCCGGTATCGGACCCAACCGCCGCCGCCGCCAGCGCGAATGCCACCGAGGTAGCCGCCCCCGAGGAGGACCCGCCCGGCACCAAAGCGGGGTCATGCACATTGGGCGGCGTTGCGGTCATCGGGTTCAGCCCAAGGCCGGAAAAGGCCAGTTCGGTCATATGGGTTTTGCCAAGGCAGATAAGACCCTGGGCGGTGGCATTGCGCAAAACTACGGCGTCACGGCCCGGCACCCGGTCTTCAAGCAACAGCGATCCTGCCTCGGTCGCGACACCTGCCGTATCGACCAGATCTTTCCAAGACACCGGCACCCCATCAAGCGCAGACAGCCTTTGTCCGGCCTTGGCGCGCTTGGCGGCGGCGTCAGCCTCAGCCAGCGCGCGGTCTTCAGTCAGGCGGGCATAGATGCGGGATCCGGCGTCATGCGATTTGATCGCGTTGAGGTAATCTTCGGTCAAGGCAATGGGATCAATGGCGCCGCGGCTGATGGCCCGGCCCAGATCCCCCGCTGTCATATTGCGCCATCCGGTCATATTTTGCCCCCTTGTCTGACCGGACGGTAGCGGCAAGGCGGCGCATGGACAATCCCGCCTTGCGCGGGCGATAGTGGATAGATGGAATTTGATGCAGATGTGATTGTTGTGGGCGGCGGGCTGAATGGCCCGGCTTTGGCTTTGGCGCTGGCCGGGGCGGGGATGCGCGTTACCGTGATTGACGCCCAACCGGCCCGCGCCCGCGCCGATGCGGCCTTTGACGGGCGTGCCTATGCGCTGGCGATTGCGTCAAAACGCTTGCTTCAGGCAATTGGCGTTTGGGGCGCGGTCGCGGGCGACACCCAACCGATCCTTAAGATCAGCGCAAGCGACGGACGGGCGGGCGAGGGGCCATCGCCGCATGTCTTGCAATTCGATTCCGCCGAGCTTGAGGAAGGCCCGATGGGCTTCATGCTTGAGGATCGCCACCTTTATGCGGCGTTTCTGGCGGCGATGGGCAATGCGCCGGGGCTGACCCATATTCCGGGCACATCAGTGGTGGCGCAAAGGTCTTTGGCGGCGGGTATGGAAGTGACACTTGGCGATGGCCACAGTTTGACCGGTCGGGTCTTGATCGGATGCGACGGGCGCAGTTCCGGCACCGCCAGCCGCGCCGGTATTACCCGCACGGGCCGTGGCTATGGACAGGTGGCGCTGGTATGCGCGGTCACACATGCGCGGCCCCATCACGGGATTGCGCATCAGTTCTTCATGCCCAGTGGCCCCTTGGCGATATTGCCGCTGACCGGCAACCGGTCATCCATCGTCTGGAGCGAAAGCGTGGAAAGTGCGCAAGCGATTGGCGCATTGGATGACGCGGCATTCCTTGAGATTTTGCGCCCGCGCTTTGGCGACTTTTTGGGCGATATCAGCCTGGCCG
>JBAUHP010000195.1:0-2101 GCA_049680345.1 Albidovulum sp.
GTGACCAACACCCAAACCATCGTTGACCGCCCGGCCAAGGATTGGCGGCGCGCGCGGTCGGCCCTGACGAACCTTATTCCAACCACCACCGGGTCGGCCACCGCGATTACGCTGATCTACCCCGAACTTCTGGGCAAGCTGAACGGTCATGCGGTGCGGGTGCCGCTGTTGAACGCGTCGATCACCGATTGCGTGTTCGAGATGGCGCGCGAGACGAGCGTGCAAGAGGTGAACGGCCTGTTCAAAGCCGCAGCGGAAGGCCCGCTGAAGGGGATCTTGGGCTATGAGACCCGGCCATTGGTGTCGTCCGATTACACCAATGATCCGCGCAGCGGGATCATTGATGCGCCCTCGACCATGGTGGTGAACGGCACGCAGGTTAAGGTTTATGCGTGGTATGACAATGAATTTGGCTATGCCTGCCGGCTTGTGGATGTGGCGCTGATGGTCGGCGGCAAGCTGTGACACGGCCCGCGGGCTTAGCTGCCTACATCACCGTCACGGCGGCTTATTGGGCCTTCATGCTGACGGATGGCGCGCTGCGGATGCTGGTTTTGTTGCATTTTCACGCGCTTGGATTTTCGCCGGTGCAACTGGCCTATCTGTTCGTGCTTTATGAGGTTGCGGGGATTGTCACCAACCTGTCAGCGGGCTGGATCGCTGCGCGCTTTGGCCTGACGGTGACGCTTTATGCCGGGCTTGGCTTGCAGATTGCAGCCCTGTTGGCGCTTGCGCAGCTTGACCCGGCATGGGGCATCACGGCGTCGGTGGTGTTTGTGATGCTGGTGCAGGGGCTGTCTGGGGTTGCCAAGGATCTGGCCAAGATGAGCGCCAAAAGTGCGGTCAAGATCCTTGCCCCGTCAGAGGCGGGCGGGCTGTTTCGCTTGGTCGCGATATTGACGGGGTCAAAGAATGCGGTGAAGGGAGGCGGCTTTTTGCTGGGGGCGGCGTTGCTTGCCGTGATCGGGTTTGTGCCGTCGATTCTGGCGATGGCTTTTCTTCTTTTTGTCATACTTATCGCGGTCTTGATCGGTATGCCGGGCGGGCTTCCGGCCGGGCGCAAGGGGGCAAAATTCCGCGAGGTGTTTTCCAAGAACCGCAATATCAACTGGCTGAGTGCGGCGCGGATGTTCTTGTTCGGGGCGCGGGATGTGTGGTTTGTGGTGGGCATCCCGATTTATTTCTATGCGGTTTTGTCGGATGGAAGTGAGGCGGGCAACCGGGCGGCCTTCTTCATGATCGGCACCTTCATGGCGGTCTGGACGATCCTTTACGGCATCGTGCAGACTGCCGCGCCGCGCATCCTCAAGGCGGCATCGCGCACCGAGGCCGGGATCGTGGCGCAAGCGCGCCGGTGGGCCGGTCTTTTGACCATCGTGCCCGCAGTCCTTGCTTGTCTGGTCATGGTGGCGTCTGGGCCGTCGCCTGCATTGACCGTGGCGATTGTTGTCGGCCTGATGGTCTTTGGCGCAATCTTTGCTGTGAACTCGTCCTTGCATTCCTATCTGATCCTCAGTTTCACCGATGCCCGCCGGGTGACGATGGATGTTGGGTTTTACTATATGTCCAACGCGGCGGGGCGGCTTTTGGGGACCGTGCTGTCGGGGGTCAGCTATCAGATCGGGGGGCTGGCGCTGTGTCTGGCGGTGGCCGCTGTGATGATCGCCCTTAGCTGGATCGCGGTCGCGCGCTTGGGGGCGCTGGGTGCACCTGGGACGGCCGCGTAATGTGGCGGGCGGGCCTATAGACTTGCGGGGCTGTGCTTGCCCGATGGCCAATGCGCGCCGGGATCCGTGTTTTCCTGTCGCCCCGATGCCGGGAAGGAGGGTTGGTTATCGCGTTTCGGGTTAGATCTTGCGCCCCTGACACGGCCTCAGACCGACGGGGGGATTGCGGAGGTTCTGTGCACCCAAAAACTGCTTGTTCATTGCGGTCGCTCTTCGCGGCCGCGAGCCCAATTCAACGACAAGACTGCCAACAAAGTAGCGGCGCCGATTGCCTCGTACAGGACATCGGGCCAAAATACCGCGACCACGCCCGGCACAATAAGCACGCGTTGCCAGATTGCGATTGGCGCGAACAGATATCCTTCCAAGCAGGC
>JBAUHP010000196.1:0-5157 GCA_049680345.1 Albidovulum sp.
GACTTCGGAAATTGCACACCCTTGAACTCGATCATCTCGACCCCCGCAAAACATCCTGCCGCAACTATCTGATAACTAAAGTACATCACAAAACCAACCGGTAACCAAAATCCTTGCGACAGAGCCACGATGGGACGACGCAAAAATACATTCGCACGGTGCGTGGCCGGGGCGTGCGTTTTGTTGGTGCCGTGGTGACAATCACGCCCGCTCGGGTTCTGTCCCCCGATGACATCGCAGCGCCGATTGGTGCCGCAGCAGTTTCCAAGCGCCCGTCGATTGCTATTTTACCGTTTCGGATGGTTGGGTATTCCGAACGCTATAGCGCTATCGCTGATGCCATCCCTGCCGAGCTGATTTCGTGCCTGTCGCGCCTGCGGTGGCTGACGGTGGTGTCGCGCGGATCTACGTTTCGCTTTCGGCAAGCGGACCCTGACCTGAAGGTGATCCATGACGTACTTGGAGCAAGCTATTGCTTAAATGGGTTGATCGAGATTTTCGGTGCTGTGATTGCGGTATCGGTTGAATTGTCAGACACCCGCAGTCAGGCCGTAGTCTGGAGCGAACGGTTTTCCGGTACGATCAACGATGTCAACCAGATCAGAAACGACATCGTGACCCATGTGATTTCGGCGCTAGAGCTGCATGTGCCTTTGAACGAGGCTGAACGCGCGCGTCTGCGCCCACCTGGAAGCCTGGACGCCTGGGGCATTTATCATTTGGGGTTGCAGCATATGTACCGCTTTAACAGGGCGGATAACCTAATTGCCGAGGGGCATTTTGAGCGGGCCACAACGCTGGAGCCCGGCTTTGCGAGAGCTTATGCCGCACGATCGTTTACCAGTTTTCAAAGCGCCTTTCTCAAATACTCCAACGATCCTTCGACAGAGGTAGAAAACGCCCGCCGCTTTGCTGAAAAATGCGTTGAACTGGACCCGGTAGACCCGTTTGGTAATTTTACCCTTGGTCGGGCACATTGGCTAACGGGCGAACCGGAGGCGGGCATGCCATGGATTGATCGCTCGGTCGAACTCAGTCCGAATTTTGCACAAGGCTTCTACGCGCATGGTTGGTCCGACGTGATGGCGGGCCGGAACCTTGTGGCATTAAAGCAACTTGAAACTGCTGCCACGCTTAGCCCTCTGGACCCGTTTTTATACGCAATGCAAGCCGCACGAGGGCTAGCCTATCTGCAATTGGAAGACTACGATAATGCCTTGATTTGGGCAGAAAAAGGTGCGCGCGCACCCGGTGCGCATTTTCTGATAGGCGCTATTGCAGCGATGATTGCCAAGATGAGTGGCAATGAACAAAAGGCCGCCTATTGGGCAAGAACGGTTAAACAGCGCAGGCCAGATGCCTCGGTGGCAACTTTTTTCAACGCGTTTCCCTTCGAAGACTCGGAAATGCGGAAATCCATGCATATTGCGCTTGTGTCGGTCGGGCTGAGAGATGACTAGCCGGGGTGGTTGAATAGGTCCTGATGGTCTTGTCGCGCTTACGTTCCGGTCTCTCAGCTCATTCAGGCTGCCTTTCGTTCGAAGGCAAATGGGCTTTGCCGCCTAACGACGAGTGCCGCCGTTGAGAATATGACCTGTCGGGGCCTTTGAGACAGAGTGGGTTGTTTTGCTATGCGAGGGATTTTGGCTCATCGTAATCCTTGAAGGGATACGAGATTGGAACGAAGACAGGGTCGAATGGGTTGGCGGATAAGCACGTTAAAGAAATCGAGCGCAAGATACGCTGACAGTTTTCAGCTGAGAAGAATATCCGAATAGCTTTGGATGGTTTGCGTGGGGAAAGCTCGGTTACCGAGCTTGGAGAGTAAGTGCGGTTGAGCCAAGCGGAAACTGCAGTTCGGCCATGTCAACATCCATAATGCGGAAATCGAACTAGGTTCCAGTCAACAAAATGCTGCGCGATGGATGAAAGTCCGCTTCAGCGGGCCGCACCGCAGCATTGAGAGAGCGTGGTCAAAGTCCGCAGTGGGCCGATCAACGCTTGTGGCGTGCGATGGGTCTGGGGAATATGCTGCGATCGATCTAATGGCGGCAGAGAGCCCTTTCCGGAAGTGCCAAAATCTTGCCGCCTGCGCTCGCAGCGCGAAAAATGCTGCAAGTGCGTGCCTCACGGTACTGCTGCGTGACGGTGAAACCGGCCTTTCAAGTGAAGCGCTGCGAACACTATAACTTCAAAAACGGACCTTTCCGACATTCACCGGAACCTTGCCAATTGCAGCACTGAACTGATGGTGCCCGCGACGCGTCCGCTGGATCGGAGTCGATCACAGGGGCAGCAGGTCAAGTGCGGGATTTCTCTTGGCATTTCCGGAATTCTTTTCAGGCTTCATTCAAATGGCAGCGGCTCTGTCGGCCATCGGCAATAGTTGTCAATGCGGGGGCCTCGGTTGCACAGCGGGCGAAGGCCATTGGGCAACGGGTGCGGAATTCGCAACCCGCGGGACGGTGCAGCAGGCTGGGCGTTTCGCCCAGGATCGGCGCTTCGGTGCGGCGTTTGTCCGGATCAGGGTGCGGTTGGGCCGCGATGAGGCCCGCAGCATAGGGATGGGCGGGGGCGGACAACACAGCAGCGGTGGGTCCATACTCGACGATACGCCCCATATAGGTCACCGCGATATGGTCCGCGACATGGCGGATCAGCGAAATGTTATGGGTGATCAGGACATAGGCCATGCCGAAACGGTTCTGCAAGGATCGCATCAGGTTCAGCACATCGGCCTGCACCGACACGTCCAGCCCCGCCGTCGGCTCATCCGCGACGATCAGCTTGGGATCAAGGGCGATGGCCCGCGCCACCCCCACCCGCCGCGCCTGACCACCCGACAATTGATGCGGGTAGCGGTCGGCGATTTCCTTGGGCAGGCCCACAAGCCCCAAAAGCCGTTCAACCTCGGCCCGGATGCCGCCGGTTTTGACACCGTGGATGCGGAAAGGTTCCGAAATCAGCTGAAACACATTGCGCCGGGGCGAGAGCGAGGAGATCGGATCCTGGAACATCATCGCCACCTCGCGGTGGAATGCGGGGGTTCCGCGCGGGTTGGCTTCCATGGGATCGGCACCCCGGAACAAGACCTTGCCGCCGCTGGCCGGTTCCAGCCCGACAAGGGCGCGGCCAAGCGAGGATTTTCCCGAACCGGATTCGCCGACAATCGCCAGTGTCTGGCCTTCAGACAGCGTAAAATTAGCATCAATCACCGCATCTACATAGCGCTGGCGGCGCAGCAGCCAGTCACCAATCGGCTGGGGCAACTGGTAGCGCACCGACAGGTTCTGCGCCTCTAGCAGCGGATCGCTCATAACCCTGTCTCCGCAAAATGGCAGCGCGCGCCGCGGCCGGGCCCAAGATCGTGCCACTGCGGGTGCTGTGTCTGGCACAGCGTGGTGGCATGGGCGCAGCGCGGGGCAAAGACACAAGCGTCGGGCATTGTGGTCATCACCGGGGTTTCGCCGGGGATCGAGGGAAGTTCGTTGGTTGCCACTTCGATCCGCGCCGGATCACAATCCAGCAGCGCGCGGGTGTAGGGGTGGCGCGGGTCATGAAACAGCGCCCGCACCGGGCCTTCCTCGACCACCTCGCCGGCATAGCAGACAACGACATGGTCGCAGATTTCGGCAACCGCACCAAGATTGTGCGAGATGAAAAGGATCGCCCCGTCAATCTCGCGCTGCAATTCGCGCAAAAGGTGCAGGATCTGCGCCTCCAGCGTCACATCAAGCGCAGTCGTGGGTTCGTCGGCAATCAGCAGTTCGGGGCGGCCAAGCAGCGCCATGGCGATGGCGATGCGCTGGCGCATACCGCCTGACAACTGGTGCGGGAACCGGTTCATTTGCGTTTCAGGGTCGGGCACGCCGACCTTCTTCAATATGGCAACTGCGGTTGCCCGCAGCGCTGTTTTCCCCTCGTTACTGTCGCGGTGCTGGGCGTCCAGCAGATGATTGCCGATCGAGCGTGCCGGGTTCAAAGAGGTCATCGGATCTTGAAACACCATCGACACTCTGGCGCCGCGCAACTTGCGCAACTGCGCCTCGCTGGCCCCGACCAACTCATCCGTACCGATGCGGATAGATCCGGTTTCAAGGCGCGCGCCCTTGGCCAAAAGACCGATCAGCGCCAGCGCCAGCGTCGATTTCCCCGAACCGGATTCGCCGACAATTCCGGTGATCTGGCCGCGCCTCAGCGTCAGGTTCACCCTCCGCAGCGCAAAAACCGGGTGGCTGGGTGACCCGAAGGCAACGGTCAGGTCGCGAATTTCTGCAACGGCTGTGCTCATCTTCAGCGCCCCCGCCGGCGTTTTGGGTCGAACCGTTCACGCAACGCCTCGCCAAAGAATGTGAATCCAAGCGTCGCTACGACAATGGGCAGACCGCCTGCAAACACGATCCACGGCGCCTCACGGATAGACCCCGTTCCTTCTTCAAGGATACGCCCCCAGGACGGTGCGGGGGGCGGTACGCCAAAGCCAAGATAGGTCAACCCTGCCTCCAGTGCGATGATGCCGGGCACATCCATGCAGGCCACAATCAGCACCGGGCCAACGACATTGGGTAAAATGTGAAGTGCAAGGATGCGCACCGGGGAAGCGCCAAGCGAGCGGATCGCCACCACGTAGTCGGCGGTCTTGGCCGATATCGTCCCGGTGCGGATCAGCCGGGCATAGGCCGGCGTAAGGAACAAGATAACCAGCCCCATCAGGGTCACGTTGGAGGCCCCGAACAAGGTGACAAAGGCAAGGCCAAGGACAACGGTGGGGAAGGAATAGGTGGCATCGAAAACCAAAAGCAGCACATTGTCGAGCAACCGTGGCCCATAGCCCGCCACAAGCCCCAGCACCACGCCAAGGCACACCGAAATCGCCACCGAAAACACGCCGATCTGAAGCGCATAGGCTGACCCGGCCAGCACCCGCGAGAACACATCGCGGCCAAGCTTGTCGGTGCCGAACAGATGCTCGGCTGAAGGGGGCAATAGCCGGTCCGGCACCGCAATCTTGAACGGATCATAGGGGGCCAGCGCGGTGCCAAAGAGGCCGCAGAAAATGATCAGCACAACAAGGATCAATCCCAAAAACCCCAAGGGGTTGGTGCTCGCGAAGCTTAAAAGATTTCTAAAGCGTATCACGAACACGGGGATCCAGCC
>JBAUHP010000197.1:0-1785 GCA_049680345.1 Albidovulum sp.
CCTCATGGTCAACAGTGCGATTTCTCGAACTGAAACCAGCATCCCCACTAAACCGCAAGAACATCAGCAAACCACGGCGTGAATTCAAAAGCGCAGAGAGCGACGACCCATCTAAGCCGTACACCCATATTTCGAGATCACTCGTATTCTTAAGCGGAGCCAGTAGTCTCTCAGCTTCACGTACATTCGGTACGCTGTTCTCTGTTCCGTTGATTGTAAGAAGCAAAAGCTCGTTCCTTTCCGAGGATCTGGGGCAAACATCACAAAGCCATGGTGCGGACGCAAGGTTTGAACTCGCAGCAGACCTTCGTCTTGCCGCAGGTTGTGCGAAAACTCAGGCTCTATTTGTCACCGGCTGGGTCGACCGTTTCGGCGCGCCGTCCGAAAGCAGACATTGGCGCAACCGCAGCGAAAGCCCCCTTCGTCCCGCATAGCAGACCTCTGAACCAATACCTGACACCGCACCGCCCACTCTTGCCCCCCCCTGCCCGCTCGTGGTCTGATCCGGCCCCAATCAGACCAACAAGAGCAGTCCCCAAATGGCCAATGATCTGCTGTCCGGCGGCGCGCAGCCGCGCCTTGCCTTCGGGCGAAAAGGCGCAAAGCCCCAGATGGCCGGTCTGAGCCCAAACCAACACGGATTTTCAAGCAAATGCCGGCAGTATCGCTGGTAATTTAAGCAATGCTCGTGCCTCAATGATACGTTCACTTATGCAGTGCTCAAACGATTGGCGGTTCGTTAGTTGATTTTTCAAAAGCCCAATGATTTCGTTGCGCTCTTCTTGCCATGCGATTTGGGTTTGAGGCAAATACGCAGCGTCGAAGAGTGATAGGGCAGTATCGGTCTGACCAGACAATCCCGCAAGAACGGCGAGATGGAAAGCGTGCCAATCTGCCTTCTTTTTATGGTTTTCGACAATGGCGCAAGCATCAGCAGGGGTATGGATTGTTGCGCGCGTTTCTAAACAATATTCAACCGCCTGATTTGAAAGAGAAAGTACCACAAGGCGAAAGCTCTTATTATCCTTGTAATCAAAAAACTTTCTGCTCGGTTGGATATATCTAAGGTCCAATGTTCTCTTGGGTACCACAGCCAGCTTATTCCAAAATTAAGGGTCGTCCCTTGACGACCCGAATAAGGTTGAAATTCGGCAAAACACGCATACCAACCGCAGTCGAGGTACCAAAATCTAGACGCACCTTTTTGGCTGAAACCCGCAGGGCGAAGAACGTCCCGCGTCGTTTTGCCGATGATTTTCTGGTATGGTTTAAGTCCCAAAGCGTTGAGTACTTTCAAAGTTCTTTGTCCTCGACAATTTACACAAAACGGCAGTCACCGCAATGTCGGCAAAGTCCCGCATAGCAGACCTCTGAACCAAGACCTGTCATCGCCACCGCCCACTCTTGCCCCCCCTGCCCGCTCGTGGTCTAATCCGGCCCCAATCAGACCAACAAGAGCAGTCCCCAAATGGCCAATGATCTCCTCTCCGGCGGTGCCCCTGTCTATGACGCCTCCAGCATCGAAGTGCTTGAGGGGTTGGAGCCTGTGCGCAAACGCCCCGGCATGTATATCGGCGGCACGTACGAACGCGCGCTGCACCACCTTGTCGCCGAAGTTCTGGACAATTCGATGGACGAGGCCGTCGCAGGCCATGCCTCCCGGATCGAGGTTGAACTGCACGAAGATTACTCCGTCACCATCCGCGACAATGGCCGTGGCATCCCCGTTGATCCGCACCCCAAATTCCCCGGCAAAAGCGCTTTGGAGGTGATCCTTTGCACGCT
>JBAUHP010000198.1:0-3373 GCA_049680345.1 Albidovulum sp.
TTGTCCTTGATCGGGCCAAAGCCCGAGAGCGGCAGGTTATCGGTATGGCCATCGACGCGGATGATCCAGTCAATCTCTGGCGGGATGATAACGGCGACCTCTTGCAGCGTCGCTACAACGCCTGCGATCTGTGCCTTACCTTCCGCCAGAAGATCCGCAGAACCCGGCTGGAAGAGCACTTCCGAGGAAAACACAAACCGGTCGCCGACCACCCTCACACCTTCGCGACCTGCCAGAACCTGCGAAAGTTTTCCAAAGAATTCAGAGCGGTAAAGCGCAAGTTGCCGGGTTTCATCTTTCAGCAACTCCGCCTCTGCGGTCAGCGCTTTTGCCTCTTCCTCAAGCCGGATACGCTCAGCCTCTTCCAAGGCGGCACGGCGGCTTTCTTCGGCGGCGACGCGTGCAAGGGCTGAATTCAACTGGCTGCCCAATGCCTCTATCTGGACCTTGGCATCGGCATCCTTGGCGGCAGAGGCATCCAGAATGTCCTGAAGTGCCCCGAGTTGGCGACGCAAGGTTGCCACTTGTTCGTTCAACAGCGTCACCTTGCGCGCCGCATCGGCCGAGATGGTTTTTTCTTGCGCAAGCTCTTGCTGGGCAAGGGCAAGCAAGGCTTGTTTTTGGGCGGCCTCAGACAGGCTGTCGGAATTGGTATCGGCCAGTTGGTTCTTGGCGGCCTCGGCGGCGGCAAGCAGGGTCAGGGTTTCTTCGGCCTTCTGGCGCTGCGCGTCCAGTGCAAGGGTCATGGCGGTAAGCTCATCCTCGGCGCCTTGAAGCTTTTCGCGCAAGGCGGCGGCCAGGGCTGCCTCTTCCAGACGGGCCTTTTCGGCATCGCTTAGCAGATCGGTCAGCGCGGCGCGGGATGAGATTTCGCCCTGCAATGCGCTTTGGGTCTGGGCCAGTTCAGCGTCTTTGCTGGCGGCCTCGCGGCGCAGATCGGCGGCCAGAGCCTCCAGTGCGGCGCGCTTGGCTTCGGCCAGCTTGGCGGCTTCTTCTTGCGCTGAAATCTGCGTTCTGGCGCGGTCGGCATCGCTTAACAGGGCTGCCACTTGCGATTCGAAAGCGGTGATTTCTTCGCCCGCTTCGGCCAGCCGCGCATCACGCCCGGCAAGATCGGAGATCAACCCCGCGATCCGTGCCGCCTGCGCATCGCCTTCGGCCTTGGCCGATGCAAGATCGCCCGAAAGCACGGATATCTGCGCCTCAAGCGCCGCGTTGTTTTCGCGCTCAAGCCCCAGACTGTCGGCCAGACCGGCCAGCTGGTTGTTAAGCGCGCTTAGTTCATCATCTTGGGTGTTGATGGTGTCGCGCAGCGCAAATTGCAGGATCATGAAGATGGTCAGCAAAAACATCAGCACCATGACCAAGGCGGTCATGAGATCGACAAAGCCCGGCCAGATCGTTGCCGAGACCCCTCGCCCATCGCGGCCCGGATTGGCCATGCCTAGCCCCGCCCGTCAGGGTTAAAGGGCGATGGCGGGTCTGAGCGCTGGCCAATGGCGCGCACGGCGCGGGTCAGCTGCGCAAGGTCGGCGCGCAAATCGCCCAAAGCCTCTTGCCGCCCTGCTGCCACCTCCTCCAGCAGGCGCAACATCTGCGTGTCGATGGAGCGCAGACGCATCCGGCTTTCGGCATCCGATGCCGCAGAGCCGCGTTCATCAGCGCCGGTCAGAACAGCCACCAGCTGCTCTTGCCCTTCAGCAAGTCTTTGAAATGTCTCGGCACTTGCGCCCAAGCTGCCATCAAGCCGCGCGGTTAGTGCGGCCACGGCGCCCGCCATTCTCTCTAACCCTTCATCAATCATCAGCCGGTCTGTTTCAGCGCGGTCGCGGATCTGTTCGAAAAACGCGGATTGGTCTTCCAGATGCTGGGCCAAAGCCTCAATCATCGCGTTGGAGGCGTCGCCATCCCCTTCGCCGCCGGTGACCGAAAGCCGGGTAAAGCTTGATAGCCATTCTTCCAGCTCGCCGTAAAAGCGGTTTTGGCCGTGGCTTGCAAACAGTTCCAGCAGCCCCACCACCAATGACCCCGCAAGGCCAAGCAATGACGAGGAAAATGCGGTGCCCATGCCGCCAAGCTGCGCCTCGAGCCCCACCATCAGCTTGGTGAAAACGTCTGCGGTTGAATCGCCCTCTTGGGGGGCAAGGGCGCGGATCGTGTCGATGACGGCGGGAACGGTCGTCGACAGCCCGTAAAGCGTGCCCAGAAGGCCAAGAAAAATCAGCAGGTTGATGATGTAGCGGGTGATATCGCGGGCCTCATCAATCCGCACCGATACCGAATCAAGAATAGAGCGCGAGGCCGAGTTGGAGATATGCCCGCCGGGCGTTCCGCGCGAGCGCAAGAGGGCGGCCAGCGGAGCCAAGAGCCGTGGCGCAATGGTCATCTCATGCCCCGGACGCGAGGCGGCAAAACCCTCAATCCACTTGACCGAGCCTACAAGCTGCGCGACTTGCCAAAAACAGGTGATGATACCAAGGCAAAAGACCCCGAAAATCAGCCCGTTAAGGTAAAGGTTGGGCAAGATAACCGGCAAAAGCTGGCCCAGCACCAGATAGGTGCCCGAAATCACCAGCCCGCATACCATCAGCATCAAGGTGATCTGCCGCACCGGCTGCGAAAAGAATAGCGCCGCCTGACGCACCGGTTTGTTCATCTTAATCGCGAGCCCCCAATTATAGCTGGGCCGACAATAGGGTGGCAAACCGCGCCTGCCAAGCGTCGAAGCAAGGCGGAGCTATCAAGAACCGAACCGAAGCAATGCGGCGCTACCCAGAAGCGTCGCCTTGCTGCTTCAAGATCATGCGCACGCGGTCTGCCAGCCACGCCATCTCGGGGTCGGCAAGACCAAGCCCGGTCAGATGCGCCGATGTGTTCCACAGATACTCGGCGTTCGGCCCCTTGTCGCCGTGGCACTTGGCAATGATCTGGGCCTGGTCTTCGCGCGACAAAAGCCCGGCATATTGGCTGTGATCGCGGTTGATGACGAAGGTTACTGAATCGACTGCGCGGCCATCCGCAAGGCGAATGGGCAGTTGCGCTTCGACATAGGCGTATGAAATCAACTCGCGGGCGCGCAGATAGTCCAGAACCGAAGGTGCGCAATCGTCGCTGACGCCAAAGGCGACCCCGTCGCAATAGCCGCCGTCAGCCCGATCAAGTGCGAGGAAACGGCCCGGGTTTTCATGGGTTCCGCGATTGTGGATGGATTTCATGCAAAACGACCGGTGCCAGCCATCCAGCCGCGCGATCTGGCGTTCAGCAAAGCCAAAGCCTGGGTCCCATATCAGCGAGCCGTAGCCGAATATCCACTGCACCTTTGCGCATCCATATGGTTCTTACCCCGCAAGGCCTATAAAGAATTGTGCAAGGA
>JBAUHP010000199.1:0-2655 GCA_049680345.1 Albidovulum sp.
GCGATCGGGCCCGACACCTGTGCCGTCATGGTTGAGCCAATTCAAGGTGAGGGCGGCATTCGCCCGCTGTCTGATGCCGATCTGAAAACGATCCGCCAGCTTTGCGATCAAAGCGGTGCGCTGTTGATCCTTGACGAAGTGCAATGCGGTATGGGGCGCACCGGGCGGCTTTTCGCCCATGAATGGGCCGGGATAGCCCCCGACATCATGATGGTTGCGAAGGGTATTGGCGGCGGTTTTCCGTTAGGCGCCGTTTTGGCGACCGAAGATGCGGCAAGTGGCATGGTGGCGGGAACACATGGCTCGACCTATGGCGGCAATCCATTGGCTTGTGCCGTGGGTGCACGCGTGACGGAAATCATCGCGGCGCCAGAATTTCTGGCCGAAGTGAACCGCAAGGCGGCGCTGTTTCGTCAAAAGCTTGAGGGCCTTGTTGCGGCCCATCCGGGCGTCTTTGACGGGGTGCGCGGGCAGGGCCTGATGCTGGGGCTGAAATGCAAGATAGCACCTGCTGACATTGTTCAGGCGGGCTATGACGCCGATGTGCTGACGGTTCCTGCTGCCGATAATGCTTTGCGGCTTTTGCCGCCGCTGACTATCAGTGACGACGAAATCTCCGAGGCGGTTCGAAGACTTGATGCAGCCGCCACGCGCGTTGCAAAAAACCACTAGAGAATTCTTTTCAAAACCATCGCGGGCCAATCTGAAGGCTGGAAGCCCTTGGCGAATGCCCGAAAGGACAATGATATGAACCACTTCCTCGACATCGCAAAAACCTCTGAATCCGATCTGCGCGCAATGATCAACCAGGCCCGAGCGATGAAAGATGCGCGCAAGGGGCTGCCCAAGGGCACATTGGATGTTGATGCACCACTTTCGGGCCGGATGATCGCGTTGATCTTCGAAAAACCGTCTACCCGCACCCGCGTGTCATTTGACGTCGGCGCGCGCCAGATGGGGGCGCAAACCATGGTGCTTTCGGGCAAGGAAATGCAACTGGGTCACGGTGAAAGCATCGCCGATACGGCGCGGGTTCTGTCTCGCTATGTCGATCTGATCATGCTGCGCACCTTTGAAGAGGCGACGCTACATGAGATGGCCGAAAACGCCACGGTGCCGGTGATCAACGGGCTGACAGATGCAAGCCACCCATGCCAGGTCATGGCCGATATCGTGACTTACGAAGAACATCGCGGGCCGATACGCGGCCGCAAGTTCGTGTGGTCGGGGGATGGCAACAATGTTTGCACATCTTGGCTGCATGCCGCAGGTCAGTTCGGATTTGATCTGACGTTCACGGGCCCCGAAACGCTTGACCCCGATCCGCGCGCGGTGGCATTTGCACGCGCCAAGGGCTCAACCGTCGACATCACCCGCGATCCCTTGGCGGCGGCCAAAGGGGCGGATGCGATTGTCACCGATACCTGGGTGTCGATGCATGATCCTGAAAGCGCGCGCGAGCGGCGCCATAATCAGCTGCGCCCCTATCAGGTGAACGCCGCGATGATGGGGCAAGGCAAACCTGACGCCTTGTTCATGCATTGCTTGCCCGCGCACCGCAACGAAGAAGCCAGCAGTGAAGTGATGGACGGGCCGCAATCGGTCATATTCGACGAGAGCGAAAACAGATTACATGCGCAAAAGGCGATCTTGCGCTGGTGCTTGGGAGCTTGAAGCAATGTATGACCAAACCAGTCCACGTCTTGACCACGCCTTGAAGGCGCTGGCGGGGATCTTGACCAAGGCGCAAGCACATTGTGCGGCCCATAAGATTGATGAGGCGGTGTTGACAGGGTTCCGGTTATTCCCCGACATGCTGCCGTTCACGCGTCAGGTGACAATCGCTTGTGATTTTGCCAAGGGCTGCGGCGCGCGGCTTTCCGGGGTTGAAAACCCCGATTTCACCAATACCGAGGTGACTTTGACCGAGTTGCAGACCCGCATTGCCAAGACCCGCAGCTTTTTGGCCTCGGTCAAACCTGCGCAGCTTGAAGGGGCGGGGTCCAGGCGGATTTCGCTTAAGCTTGGCGGCCATCAGATGGAATTTTCGGGTGACGACTATTATGCGGGTGTCGTGGTGCCCAATGTATTGTTCCACATAACCACCGCCTATAATATATTGCGCCATAATGGGGTCGTGCTTGGCAAGACCGATTTCATGGGGGCCTAAGGCGATGGTCGCGGGCGACGCCCCCGCCTTATGCGAAGGCTTGGGGTTGCCGGGGGCTATTTTTCCCGGGTGGCGATCGTGACAAAATGCTTATTGTTCCGCGAAATCTGCCTTTTCTCGTCGAGTGGGTGGCCAAAGGACTGACATGACAACAACAAGAAAACACCCAGACGATTTGCCCGCCCCTTCAGCGCTTAATCTGACGGATTTGGCCGATCGGTTCGGGTCTGACAAAGGCTCCACCAAGCATCGCTATACTGAACTTTACCAGATGTTGTTCTTACCCTACCGGGACCGCGCGATTGATCTCCTTGAGATGGGGTTGCAGATCGGTGGGCCCGAACATGGTGTAAGCGCGGACCGTAAGACCACCGACTTGCCGTCGGTGCGCATGTGGCTTGAGTATTTTCCAAAAGCGCAGATCCACGGGCTGGACGTGTCGGATTTTTCGTGGTTCAGCGCGGACCGCTTCAGCTTTTATCGCT
>JBAUHP010000200.1:0-6186 GCA_049680345.1 Albidovulum sp.
CGGTTCTGCGAATATTTTATCAAATGGTAAAGTTTTTGAGGATTCGCGCAAGAAAATATTAACCGCAGCGCCCGAACTTGGATAGCAGCCGCCCTAAATGCCTACATAAGTGGCAAATTGCGCCGCATCCGCGCCCAGCCCCTTGGCGGGTATCGTCTCGGCCACCGCCCCGCCCACCACAAAAGCTATCCGGTCGGCCACCGACAAGGCCGCATCAACGCGCTGCTCTACCAGCACCGTCGCCACCCCCGTCGCTTTCAGCGCCACCACCGTATCGCGGATCAAAGCGATCATCGAGGGTTGCAGCCCCTCGGTCGGTTCATCCAGCAACAAGACCTTGGGTTCCAGACAAAGTGCGCGGGCAATCGCCAGCATCTGCTGCTCGCCGCCCGACAAGGTGCGCGACACCTGCCCCATGCGTTCGCGCAATCGCGGAAACAGCTCCAGCACATTATCGCGCACCCGCGCATCACGCTTGCGGGTCATCAGGCCGATCTCGATATTCTCGGCCACCGTCAGCTCACCAAACAACCGCCGCCCCTGCGGCACATAGGCAATACCCTGGCGCGGCACCTTATGGGCGGCCAATCCCGAAACCCGGATACCGTCCAGCGTGACGGACCCGGCCGTGACCGGCACCAGACCCATGATCGCCTTCATCATCGTCGATTTGCCCGCGCCATTGCGTCCCATCACGCATAAAACCTCGCCCGAGGTCACTTCAAGGCTCAGCCCGCGCAAGACCTGCACATCGTCATAACCCGCTTCCACCCCTTCAAGCTGCAGCATTCAGCCCCCCAGATAGGCGGCTTGCACCGCCTTGTTGGCACGGATCGCCTCAGGCGTGCCGGTCGCCAGCACCTGCCCGAAATTCAACACCGTTATGCGTTCGGCAAGGTCCATGACCACATCCATATTATGCTCAATCAACAGCACCGTGGTATCGGGCACCAGCCCGCGAACGATCTGCTTGAACCCCTCAATCTCGCTATTGGCAAGACCCTGCGTCGGCTCATCCAGAATCAAAAGCTTGGGGTGCAGGGCCAGCCCCATGGCAATCTCCAACAGCCGCTGATGGCCATAGCTCAGCGTACCTGCAACCTGATCGGCGCGGCCTTCCAGCCCCACCCGTTCCAGTGCCGCCCGGGTTTCATGCGGCAAACGTTTGGCCACGCCGCGCCCCTGCACCGCCAAGGCCACATTGTCAAAAACCGTCAACCGGGCAAAGATCCGGGTGATCTGAAACGTATAGGCAATCCCCCGGCGCACCCGGGCATGGGCTGCAAGCCCGGTGATGTCACGCCCGTCAAAGCGGATGTTGCCCGACTGCGCCTCTATCCGGCCCGACAAAAGACTGACAAAGGTGGTCTTGCCCGCGCCATTCGGCCCGATCAACGCGTGAATCTCGCCTGCCGTCAGGTCAAAATCCACCCCGTCCACCGCCTTCAGCCCACCAAAATGGCGGACCAGACCACGTGCCTCTAACAAGCTTACGGCAGCCATTTCAGCCACCTGTCGCGTATCGTCCCCAAAAGCCCGGCGGGCGCAAACAGCACCAGCGCCACAAGTGCGACCCCCACCACCAACAGCGTGGCCGAGGTGACCGAACTTGCCGTATCAATCAGGTAAAACATCACCAAGACGCCGATAAACGGCCCCATTACCGTACCCGCCCCGCCCAAAAGCACCCATAACAGCGGCAAGATCGAATATTGGACCGAGGCGAAATTCGCCCCCACATAGCCAAACATCACCGCATAGGCCGCCCCCGCCGCCCCGGCATAAAGGCCCGAAATGCTCAGCGCCGTCAGCTTCACCGCGAAGGGGTTATAGCCCAGCATTCGGGCGCGTTCCTCATTCTCGCGCATCGCCACCATGACCCGGCCCTTGGGCGACAAGACCAAGGCCAGATTGATCAACAGCGCCACTGCAAACAGCACCAAAGCCGCGATATAGCGGGTGTTGTCATCGGAAAGATCAATCCCCCCGATCGCGCGCGCCGCTTGGGCAATAACAATACCTTCATCGCCCCGCGTCCAGGTCCCAAGGTACAAGATCGTCAGATACCCCGCCTGCGCGAACATCAAGGTGACAATCATGAAGGCCACACCCACCGTGCGCAGCGCCAATACCCCCACCGCAAAGGCCATCGCCCCCCCGGCCAACACCCCCGCCGCCATCGCAGGCCCGGCAGACCAGCCGCCAACCGATATCAACATCCCCGCCGCATAAAGCCCCGAGGCAAAGAACAACGCATGCCCAAGGCTTAACAGCCCGGTATAGCCAAAGGCGATATTATAGCCCATCGCATAGACCGCCAGCACCATGATCTTGGCAAGATTGCTGTGGTGGTAAGCAGGGATAACGAAATGCCCCAAGGCCAGCAGTGCCAGTAACCCCAGATGCAGGCCCAGCTTCTTATCCAACTGCACCCTCATGCGCTGCGCGTCCCAAACAGGCCCTGCGGGCGAAAGACCAGCACAAGGGCCACCAGCAAGGTCGCGATGATCTTGGCCAAGGTCGGTGCAAAAAACGTCGAGATCACACCATCCGACAGCCCGATCAGCAGGGCCGCCACCAAGGTGCCTCGCAAAGACCCCAGACCGCCGATGATCACCACGATGAACGACAGCAACAAAGGATCGCCCCCCATCAGGTAATGCGCCTGCTGGATCGGCACCACCAGCACCGCCGCCACCGCCGCCAGCGCCGCCCCCAGCCCGAAGACACCGGCATAGACCTTATCGACATTGATGCCAAAGGCGCGCGCGGTTTCACGGTCTTCTTGGGTGGCGCGCATGATCAGCCCGATCTTGCTGCGCGTCAGCAAAAGCCACACCAGACCCAGCACCGCCGCCGCCGCCGCCACCACGGCCAGCTTATAGCCGGAATAGCCAAACCACGGAAATTGAATGCGGAAATTGAACGGTGCGGCCACCGGGCGCGCATCGGGGCCAAAAAAGCTCAGCGCCCCTTGTTGCAAGATATACAGCAAGCCGATGGTGGCCACGATCGTCGCCTCAGGCGCATAATTCAGCCGCTTCAGCACCAGCATATCGGCCAAGACCGCAATCGTGGCCACAAACAACGGACAGATCACCAGCGCCAATGCAAAGGCCAGCGCCGGCGGGCCGGGCAGCCAATGCGCCACAAACCATGCCGAAACCGCGCCCAGCATGAAAAACTCGCCATGGGCAACGTTGACAACCCGCATGACGCCGAAAACCAGACTAAGGCCAACGGCCGTCAGTGCCAGCACAGCCGAAGTCACCAGCCCTTCCATCAGGGCAAGCAGCAAGAATGGCCCGAAATCCACCTAAATCCCCCAAAGCTGCGGGGGCAAAGCGCCCCCGCCTTTCTTATCCACTCAAAGCGATTGCGTGGTGTAATCAACCTCATCGGGGTAATAGCCATCTTCAAGGCTGGTCTTGTGCACGACATTCAGCCTGCCGCCCTCGACCTTGGAAATTGACTGAATGCCAAAGGCCTGATGGGTCTTGCCGTTAAAGGTCTTGGCCCCTTGCGGGTGGCCTTGGCCTTCGGCAAAATCGGTCATTGCCTCAACCGCCTCGATGAACTTGGCGCGGTCTGCGGGGCCCTGATAACCAGATGCCTCCATGCCCGCCTTGATCACATGCAGCGTTTCCCAGGTTGAGAACATATGCGCATAGGTCGAGACGTCAGCCGGATCGCTGACCGAGGCGCCATTGTCATCCACCCCGACAGCCGCGCGGTAAAAGCCTTCATGCTCGGACGCATCCGCCTGTTTGTAGCGCGCATGGCCTTCCCAAAAATGCGAGCCTTCAAGGAATTCAAGGCCCGGCGATGCGATATCAACGCCCTCAAGCGAATCGATAAAGCCAAACAATTCAGGCCGCGCGCCCGAGCCGTAGAATTCGCCCAATTCCTTGACGAAAGTCAAAACCGCAGGGCCGACCATGACGTGATAGATCACATCGGTATCCGACGGGATTTGCGGGAAATAACGGGTGAATGACGTCTCGGTCGGCGGAATGGCGATATGTTTGATCACTTCGCCGCCCTGGGCTTCTACGGCGGCGGTGAAATAATCGCGGTGGTCATGGCCAAAGGCAAAATCCGGGAAGATCATGGTGATCTTTTTGCCCAGATTGCCGGTCACGAACGGCGCCATGCCCTGCACCTGACTTTTCACATCGGTGATGCCGGGCTGCATGGTCCAGCGGTTAAGCATGCCGCTGGCCACATGGTGGCCCTCCGAACAGACCAGATATGGCACTTTCAGCTCTGCCGCGCGCGGTGCTGTGCCGATAACCACATGGCTGAACAAAGCCCCCATAACCAGATCGCAATTCGCTTGCGTCGCCAGCTTGCCAAACACTTCCGATCCACGCGCAGGATCGGTGCCATCATCCTCAAACACGATCTCAACCGGGCGGCCATTGATGCCGCCTGCATCATTGATCACCTTCAGCGCGGCCGTCGCGGTGCGCTCATACCAACGCCCGTAAGACGCGCCGATGCCGGTGCGGTGCAGCTGGAAGCCCAGCTTGATGGGTTCGGATGTCTGCGCATTGGTATAGCCGGGGAAGAACCCCGATGCGGCAATCACGCCGCCGCCCGCAGCGATGCCCTTGATTACAGAACGCCGGTTCGGGATCGGTGAAATCGGTTTAGAGGTCATTGTCATCTCCGCTGCTGATATGGTGCGTCTTTGCAGGTGTCGCGCCTTGGGGCAAGTTTGGACGTATGCTAACAAAAAGTCTATAACTTTGTTTGGTGGTGTGCTAACAAAAAACCGTTAACTTTCAAGACACTGCAGGACTCGCAAGTAACCAAAGACCCAAAGCAGTGTAAAGTACCATTAGAATTACAAGTGGAACTTTTCCAAGCGGCGTCATCACGATACCCGACCTTGCACTGACCTTCTCCGCCAAAATCACCGCCAAAAGATGCGCGCCCAGAATGATTGCGACCTGTGCTTGCCAGATCAACGCCACCGGCCCCGCTTGCGACAAAAATCCGAATGACACCCAATGATCCGGCAGACCCAGAAGATGCAGCCCGCTGTCCAAAGGGTCATCCACGGCCGCAATCGCATATTGGCCCTGGGTCAGCAAAGCGACAAGGTAATGGGCAATGTGATAGCCCGCCGCAATCGGCAAGAAGCTTAGCATCAGCGGGCCCGCGATGGCGCGAAACCCGCCCCGATGGCCGCCCGAAACCCGCAGACCAATCGCAATCGCCGCGCCAATCAGCCCTGCCATCAGCGCCCACATGGCCAAAAGCCCCACTGTACTGGACCCAACCACGCCAGAGCGTCCGGGATATTCCAGCGGATTGACCCCGATCTTGCCAAGCCACCAAAACGTCTCATGCAGCCCGTCGAAACTGACCGAGGCGATCACAAGGGTCACAAACGCCGCCATGCCTGCGCCAAGCTGCGGCAACCGCATGATCTGCGCACCGGGCCATCCGGCCATGATCCGCAAGCGCGCGCCCTGCCGCTCGGCCCAAAACGGCGCAATTCTCGCGACCAGCGCGAAATAGACGCTCATGAATTCGCCCCTATCCAGCCAATCCTCGCCCTCGGCGACGCCCAGCGCCAGGATCACCAGCCAATAACTTGCCACCACAACCGCCAGCTTGGCCGGATCATCGGGCGCAAGGGAAGCAATTTCAAACCATGCAAAGGCCAGATAGCCCAACACCGCAGGCAAATGGCCAAAGCGCGCAAGCCCAATCCCGCCTTGCCGCCGCAAAAGCCCGCGCAACGCCCGCACCGGCCCCCGCCATGGATTGATGTCGCGCCAAAGATTGCCAAAGATCACCACAAGAATGGTCAGCCCGACCCAGATCACCGTCCAAAGCACCAGCGGCAGCGGGTTTGCCAGCGGATCATGGGTGCCAAAAAGCCCCGCCAGCACCAGCCACCAAAGGCCAAGCGCGGCCAAGCCACTTGTGACCCCGTCACCCACCACAACCCGCCGCTCAAACAAAACCCGGGCGCGCAACTGCGGCAACCGCCCGCCTGCCATGGCCACCAGCGCGGTGATCGCCACCGCCAGTGCTGCACCCCAGATGTAAGGCCCGGTCGGCAATGTCAGGATAATCGCGCGCTCACTCGCAGGGCCCAGTGCGGCACCCGCCGCCATAAGCCCCGCCAGCATGATCCCCAACAACCGCTTCACGCCCGATCCCCTCTTG
>JBAUHP010000201.1:0-5739 GCA_049680345.1 Albidovulum sp.
ACCACCCGGTCAAGATCGCCGCCACATGCGACACGGGCCTGTGCAATCAAGCTCATCGCGCAGCGGCGTGCGGCTTCTGCCCCGGCGGCCACATCCATATTATCGCCCAAACAGCCCTTGATCAGCCCATCGGGGCCTTGGCTGATCTGGCCAGAGACGAACACCAGATCGCCGGTCTGAACGAAGGGCACGTAATTTGCCGCAGGGGCCGGGGCGTCGGGCAAAGTAACGCCAAGCTCGGCCAGGCGCGCGTCGATTTTTTTGGTCATCATCGTCTCCGGTTTGCAGGGTCGGCGCCAACCTAACTATTGCCGCCGCCGAGGGAAAGAGGCGCAATGCGCGCGGTCCGTTCGATACTCGGGTTGGGTGCAAAAAACTGTCGAAAATTCCGATTATATGTCGAAAGAGACGCAATTCGCCGTGATGGTGTTCCATTTGCGCCGTAAATCGCCGGTAGATGTGCCTCTTGTGGCCAGTCCGGCTTGAAACCCGGACCCGTGGCACTTAAGCCTTTCACATGGCTTTGGCGTTTATGCCATCGCTTTACCGAACCTATGGACGAGATATTGAAACATCATTTGTCAAAACTGCGGGTACATGCGCGTATTGGCGCGCTTGGTCTTCTGGCCGCCGCCAGCCTTTCGGCCTGCACGCGCCCGCCCGCCAGCAGTGAGATCAACGATCCGCATGAGGCCAGCAACCGCGCCACGCACGCCTTTAACGTGAAATTTGACCGGGCGCTTTTTGGTGACGGTGAAAAGAACGGGGCGATTCCGCTTATTCCGCGGCCCATTGCGAATGGTGCGCGCAACTTTACCGGTAACCTTGGTATGCCCGGCATGGTTGTGAACGATCTGTTGCAGTTGAAGATCGGGCCGGCGCTGCAAAACACCCTGCGCTTCGCGGTCAATTCGACGGTTGGTATCGGCGGTCTGTTTGATCCGGCAAGCGCCATTGGCATTGATGCGGATACAACCGATTTTGGCGAAACCCTTCATGTCTGGGGCGCCCCCGAAGGTGCCTATCTGGAGGTACCTATCCTTGGCCCCTCTACCCAGCGGGATTTCGCCGGGATTGTTATCGATTTCGTGATCGACCCGGTGAACAATCTAGTCGGACGGACAGAGAACACTTATATTACCGCTGGGCGGATGACCTCCGCTGCAGGATATCGACAGCAGTTTTCAGATACGTTTGAGTCAATTTTATACGAAAGTGCCGATAGCTACGCGCAGGCGCGGCTTTTGTATCTGCAAAACCGCCATTTTGAATTGGGCATCGAAGAAGAGGCGATAGATCCTTATGAAGATCCTTACGCAAACTAGTCTTTCGCGCCGTCAGTTCACGGCACTCGGGCTGGGTGCAGTGGCCGCGTCCGCCTTGCCGGGTCAGGCTATGGCGCTTGATGTGGCACAGGCCCGCGCACTTATCGACAAACTGATTGGCGAGATTAACGGCGTGATCAATTCGGGCCGATCCGAACAGCAGATGTTTGCCAATTTTGAGGATATTTTCGCCCGCTATGCGGATGTGAATTACATCGGTCTGTCGGCACTTGGCCCGGCGGGGCGGCAGGCCAGTTCGGCGCAAAAGCAGGCCTTTGTGAAGGCCTATCGGCGCTATATTTCGTATAAATACGGCAAGCGCTTTCGCGAATTCATCGGCGGCAAGATCGAGGTCAGAGACGCGCGGCCGCTCAAAAGCTTTTTTGAGGTGGTGTCGACCGCAAAGCTGAAGGGCCAAAGCCCGTTTGAGGTGCGCTGGCATGTCTTTGACAAATCCGGCAAGAGCCAGTTCTTCAATATCATTATCGAAGGCGTGAACATGCTTTCGGCAGAGCGTACCGAAATCGGTTCGCTTCTTGATAAGAACAAGGGCGATATCAACAAGCTGATCGCCGCGATCAAGGTGTGATCTGATCGGCCTGAAGCGTTTCGGCAGGTTTGCGAAACGCTTCAGGAACAAAAACCCCGGACCGGCATAGGCCGAAGGTCTGCTTTGCGGGACTTTTCTGCCGTTCAGAAACTGCGAACCAAAGTCCGCTTTGCTCGCTTCGTGTCTGCGGTGAAAAGCGTCACAGGCGAGATTCCGGACATTCGCTGCGGTAGCAAGCGACACCTTATGCTTCGCGAAAACCAGACATTGACGGTACAATCGGACAGATCAGGGTTTGCAGCAGATATGCTGTTATTTCAGGCCTCTAATCTACCGGCGAGTTGGATCAAGCCATCACGCTCACCAATCAACAACCGTTGTATTTTAAAAAACAGAAGTAATTACAAGTACTCGCACCCGGGGCCCGGCCCTAAGCGAACGAGACGATTCCAATCCAGTCCAAGACTTGGGCGGGCGACCAGACAAGGCAGGCAAGTACACCTGCCGCGAAACCTGCGATCTGCAGCACTCGGGTCAGAAAGGATGTCTTCGCATTTTCCGCGTCCGCCGCGTCAATACGTGCACGGGCTTCTTCAGGATCGTCAGTAAATTTGGCGAAGCCGCGCACGATCGCCGAGTTCCCGGCACGACCGACATATTGATCGACAAGAAAGAGCAACAGCAAACCGCCGCCTAAGATCAAGGTCATGGCCGCGCCGCCAACCTGAAACAATTGCAGCAACGCCATCGCTATCACGCCAAGCAGGAATGCGAGCGGGAAGGCGAAGACAAGTTTGATTTTCTTGCTGGTCGACACGTTCGAACCTCATCAAATCCGTGCGGGGGCTGAGATCATAGTATGATGGCAAAAGAATGGTTCCTCTTTGTCGCCCCCTATGCTTTGCCCGGTTGCCATTTTGACCGAAATCGTCAGATGCCCAGTTTTGTACCGCGATGTGTGCGTTCGACAATCAAAAGATTTTGTATGCGTCGCGAATGTCACCTCTGACGGGCTGAGCAGCGTAGAAGTGGACCCGCCGCAGTCCGTTAAGGGCCGTCTTACAGACTGCCAATGCGGCTTTCCTTTGCTTGGCAGCCATTAGTGCAAAGTGCAGCCTGTGGAACTTTGGGGCTCAAAGCGGTCATCTCCTGCTTTCACCAAACTACCGAAGCCTTGGCCCTAGTTCCCGCCGGTCAAGATATTCATCAAAATATCGCCCAATGATTGACCGCCTTGATCGCGCTGTGGCTGCGGGGTGGTGCCGATACCTGTGCCGGTCGCATCAAAAATCTCACCGGGGTAGCTGGGCGCGGTTGGCAGGCCGTTCGTGGCCTGCGGAACCTCCTCCGGGCGAATCATCGGCAAGGGGATCGGCGCCCGATCGGCATGGATGCGCGCCATGACCTCGTGCCAGATCTCGGCGGGCAGGCCGCTGCCGGTCACGCCAGTCAGCGGAGAGTTGTCGTCATAGCCCATCCAGACGCCGGTGACATAATCGGCGGTAAAGCCGATGAACCACGCATCACGCGCGGCTTGGGTGGTACCGGTTTTGCCCGCGGCTTCCCAACCTTCAAGCTTTGCGCGCCGTCCGGTGCCACGCTCTACCACCTGATTCATCATATAGGTCAGCTGGCGCGCGGCGTTCTCTGAAATCACCCGTTCACCTATACCGCCCTCTTGCCCCATAAGGGCGGTGTCATCGCCTTGAATGCGCAACTCGATCAGCCCGTAGGGGTGCACCGATGATCCGCCGTTCAAGATACCGGCAAAGGCCCCCGTCATCTCCAACAACGTGGATTCCGACACGCCAAGCGCCAGCGCCGGCCCGTCGGCCAGTTTCGAGGCAAAGCCAAAATCGCTGGCCACCTGACGCACGGCGTCAAGGCCCACGGCCTGCGCCACCCGCACGGCGGCGGTATTGATGGAATGCGCCAATGCGTCGGTCAGAGACAGCATGCCGCGATAGTTCTTGTCATAGTTTTGCGGTGACCAATTGCCCGAGCCGGGCACGTTGATCGTCAGCGGTGCATCCTCGACAACCGAATTCATCGTATAGCCAAGATCAAGGGCTGCGGCATAGACGAAGGGTTTGAAAGTCGATCCGGTCTGGCGCAGCGCCTGGGTGGCGCGGTTGAAGGCCCCCGAGACTTTCGCATTGCGCCCGCCCACCATCGCCCTGACTGCGCCATCCGCCGACATCACCACAACTGCGGCCTCGGTCTTGGATCCGGGTTTAAGCTTGGCTGCGAATACATCTTCCACCGCTTCTTCGGCGGCCTTTTGCAGGCCTTGGTCAAGCGTGGTGCGGATCACGACATCTTCGGTCGTGTCATTGGTCAAGAACGCGGGGCCGGTTTCCATGACCCAATCGGCGAAATACCCGCCCGCCCGTGCTTGTGCGGCGCGCGACAAGACCGCCGGATGGGCCTTGGCCTCGGCCAGCTGCGCATCGGTCAGATAGCCTTGATCATGCATCAGCCCAAGGACTACGGCGGCGCGGTCTTGTGCACGCTGCAGATTGCCGGTCGGCGCATAGGTTGACGGCGCCTTGAGCAGCCCGGCCAGCATCGCTGCTTCTGCGGGCGACACATCATTTGCGGATTTGCCGAAATAGCGCTGACTTGCGGCCTCAAACCCACGCGCGCCCGCACCCAGATAGGCGCGGTTCAGATACAGCGCCAGCACCCCGTCCTTGCCGTATTTCGTCTCTAACGCGAAGGAATAGGGGATTTCTTGCAGCTTGCGGCGCATGCCACCGGCGCGGCAGTCGCGTTCATAATCGGCCTCGGTCTTCCAGACCTGATCGTCGTAGGGCACGCCAAGGCATATCAGTTTCGACACCTGCTGGGTGATGGTAGAGCCGCCGTTACCTTCAAGCGGGCCGCGACCTGCCGACAGGTTGATGCGGATCGCGCTGGCAATCCCGCGCGGGCTGATCCCGAAATGGCGGTAAAAGCGCTTGTCTTCGGTGGCAATGATCGCATGCAGCAAATCGGGCGATACGGTATCGGGGTTGATCTGGCCGCCAAAGGTTTCGCCGCGCCAGGCAAAGACCTTGCCATCGCGGTCCAACAGCGTGACCGATCCGCGCGCGCGCGCGTCTATCAATGCCTCCAGGGTCGGCAGTTTCGCGTAATAGTAATAGCTGAAGCCGAACAAGACGATGGCACAAAGCAGGCCGACGCGCCAACCGATGCCCCAAAAAATACGCCAGAAGAACCGAAAAACCCCTGAAATCAACCGCATAAGGAAATTACCACCCCGCTTTCCTGGCGACCGCTTGCGCTTGGCCGGGCGTGGTTTTGCCGCTGGTTTCGGCTTTGCCGCCGCGCGTGCGGTGGCATAGCGCCTGTCCGCTACCAAGGGGGGTTTCTTGCCGCCCGACCGTGCCATTTGACCTGCTCTCTTCGTGCCGTTCTTATTCTTTGCCGCGACCATAACGCTTTGGTTTGGAAATGTGGAGCCTTCAACGCACGCCATTTGGATCAGTAATTCGCTTAATAAACAGGCAATCTTTGCAATACATGCCCAATAAATAGGATTCTACGGCGGCGCGGTGCTTTGGCGGCGCGGTTTTCTTGTCATGCTGCACCGCAGCAGGCTGCATATGTCCATGCCCGGCATGAATGCAAAGGAGACCCATGTGAAACTGATCATAGCCGCGATCAAACCCTACAAGCTTGAAGAGGTTCGCGAAGCGCTGACAGCCATCGGCGTGCGCGGGATGATGGTATCCGAGGTCAAGGGCTTCGGGGCCCAGTCCGGCCATACCGAGATTTACCGCGGCGCCGAATATGCCGTGAACTTCGTGCCCAAGGCGAAACTTGAAATCGCCGTGGCCGATAATCTGGCCGATGAGGTGG
>JBAUHP010000202.1:0-16552 GCA_049680345.1 Albidovulum sp.
GGTCGACAGCCAGCAGCCCACGCCATAACCTCACATTGCGCACGTCGTTGCCCGCTCCTTTGGTTCCTGACCCTTGACAAGCCAGAAACCTTAGGCGACAACGACGTGCGCCCCCTCAGCGCCGAAAAACGACCCACGGAAGGGTCAGAAGAGCCTGATTTCGAGGTCAGATCGATCGGGCGTCGGCATGGAGACGGGTCAGGTCTGCTTGCCGGGCTTGCCGCCGCTGATGAAGACGTCCTTGCGCGGAAGTTGTGCCACCAGGTCGGAGGGCAGGCCAAGGTTGGTTTCCAGGACGTCGGCCGGCTGACCCGCGATCCACTCCGAGAGGTCTATTTTCTGGAAGGTTCCGGAGTTGAGGCCCAACAGGATTCGCCCGGTCTCGGATCCGATGTTCTCGATCGAGTGGCCGTAGCCCTGGGGGATGTAGCCGACGTCTCCCGGGTTGAGAACCTCTTCCCGATAGCGGCCCTTGGCCCCGAACAGCGTCACCCGGTACTGGCCGCCGAGGACGTACTGCCACTCCGATGCGTTGGGGTGCCAGTGCAGTGTGCGGATGGCGCCGGCGTCCAGTTCGAACACCAGCCCGGTCATGGTCCGCGAGATGGGGAATCGGGCGGAGTCCACCAGCCATTCGCGGCCGCCCGGAAACTCCATGGGCTGCTGGGCCATCAGTGGGAACTTGTGGGTCAGGGTCGAAGTGTTGGGCCCGCTGATCGGGTTGGCGGGCGACTCCGGCGGAATGGCGCCCTTGGCGAAATACACCTCGCCGGTCGGCAGCCCGCGCAGCGTGTCCTCAGCCACCCCGAGGCTTTTGGCCAGTGTCGACGCGGGCACCTGAGCCATCCAGTCGGTGATGCTGAAGGTGCCGAACTCGCTGAAGTAGCCGTTGTCGAAGATCAGGATGAAGTGGCAGGGGTCGTCACCCAGGGCCTCCAGCTGGTGGCCGTGTCCGCGGGGGAAGTACCAGACGTCACCGGGCTGGAAGTCGTTGGTTTCCGAGCGCCCGGCCGGATCGACCAGGGTGGTGCGCACCCGGCCGCTGATCACGAACGCCCATTCCGCGGCGTCCGCGTGCCAGTGCAACTCGCGCATGATGCCGGGCTGCAGTTTCATCGACACGCCGGCCAGGCCCGTCGAGACCGGGAAGTTCGAGACGTTGGCCTCCTTACCGAAGGAGCCGTCGTCCTGTTTGCCCTCGGTCTTCTCCAGCTCGAATTTGAAGCTGGGTAACTCGGCCTGCGCGAAGATCGCCTGCGGAACGTTGTTGAAGAAACTCGTATCGCCGCCCGGGCGGTCTTCGATGATCGGGAACACGAAGGTAACCCTAACCGCTCGACGCGCCGCCAGGGGTCGAATCCGGGCTTAACCCTGGTAGGCACTCCACGCGCTGATGTCGAAACCGGGGCTGTCGCGCCATTGGGCGAAAGCCTCTGAATCGCTGCGAAGTGTCAGTGGCACAACGAGGTCGGCTCGCCGTCCGCCGACGAGTCTCCGCTGGTCCATCCACGCGGTCGGATCGCCTTTCGTGGTGAAGGTCTTGGAGACGATCTCGGAACTGTCCACCGAACCCACCGTCGGTCCGTCGGCATCGACCGGATTCAAGGTGAAGATCCCGCTTGATCCCTGGCAGCCTTCCTCGACGGTATTCGCCACGACGGTGAAGGCCTGTGTGCATTTGGCGGTGGCGTACCAGAAGTTCATCGTGTTTGCGGGGTAGCCGTGGGCGAACAGACCCTCGGCCTCCTGGAGCCATCCTCCGTAACTGCCGTCCCAGTGCGTCGGGATCGCGATGATGTCCGCGCGTCGCACTTCCAGCACCCCCGCCGCCTCGGGGAAACGGACGTCGCCGCAGCTCAGAAGCCCGATCCGGCCGATGGTCGTCTCGAAGACCGGGAGCTGGTCACCGGCGGTGGCCCAGGTCCGCATCGGTGCGTCGAGATGTGTCTGGCGATAGCGCCCGATCAGGCGGCCGTCGGGTGCGATGAGCACGACGCAGTGATAGAGGTCTTCGCCGTCGCGTTCGACGTGACTGCCGACCACATGGCTGCGCAGGCGCCCGGCGAAGTCGCACAGCGCCTGTGTGGTCCGGCCCAGTTCCGATTCGGACCGCCGGTCGGCTTCCTCCGACTTCGGAAAAAGCGACAAGGAACCCCCCGGCAATTGCGCCCAAGGGATTGCCCAGACCGCCGACAACTGCTGCCGCGAAGATGGGCAGCAAAAGCTGGAAGTAGTTGAAAGTCTTGTAACTTTTATCAAGCCCGTACAAAGTGCCCGCAATCACGGCAAGGCCAGATGCGATAATCCATGTGATGGTCACAACCCGCTCAGGGTTGATGCCGGACAACAGTGCCAGATCTTCATTGTCCGAAAAGGCCCGCATCGACTTGCCGCTGCGGGTCTTGTTGAGGAACCAAAAAAGGGCGATCATCACCGCGAATGCGGTGATCAGGGTCAGGGCTTGTGTCGACTTGATCGCCAATCCCTCTGAAAGCCCGGTGGCCGCCTTGAAACCGTTGGCCGTCATGACAAACTTGGTCCCATCGGAAAAACGGATCTCCTCCACTCCGATGATAAAACGTGTGAGGCCAGACATGATGAACATGACCCCCATCGAGACGATAACAAGAATGACGGATGATGCTTTTTGCTTGCGGTAAAACCGGTAAACCGCCCGGTCGGTGCCCAGCACCAGCAGGGCCGTCATCAAGATGCCAAAGGGCAGGGCCAGAAGGGCTGTTGGCAAATGGCCAAAATGAACGCCGTGGCTTTGCAGCCACCATGTGGCCAAGATGACCATTGCGGTTCCGAATGACATCGTGTCGCCATGGGCGAAATTGGAGAACCGCAAGATACCATAAATCAACGTGGCGCCGAGCGCTCCAAGCGCCAATTGCGCCCCGTAGGATGCTGCCGGCACGAGGACGAAATTGGTCAATGCGACGATTGCGTTAAGAAAATCCATCAACGCAATACCCAGAAATGATCCAGTTCGTGCGGGTCCTGGCGGATGTTCGCATCACGTATGAGCGTCTGTGCGCCATTGACCCAAGCATGACACCGCGGCGCACTTGGGCGTTCAAAAGTTTCCGACAAACAACATCCCCCTTACCAGAGCCTAAGATGGATGCGCCTTCATGAAAGCGGCATCCCAAGCTATGTCTGGCTGCGGCTTTAGTGGGCCGCAACACCCTGCGCCGATGTATCCCGGCTGCATCCAATAGATGCCCGCAAATTGATCGGCGCACAAGGTATTACGAAGGGGGAACGTGGCGTTAACCGGCTACTTCCGTACAGGTTCCCTTGCCGTGTCCTGAGATCTTGCCCGATGCCGAATAATCGTAAGTCTGATCTTCGGGGTGCACAGTATAGCTGAAGACTTGTGTCGCATCGACAAAAAGGAAATTCAGCGTCCCAAGGCCGTTGTGAACATCCAGATCGGTCTGAAACCCATCAAGTGTGATCTGGCCTTTGTCCTGGCCATCATATTTCGTCAATGTGACTTCGGAGGCCTTCTCTTGCGCGGAGGATCCATGGCATTCGAAGACGCGGTCGGCGGACATTGCCGCAGTTGAAAGAGTGATTGTAAAGCAAGTGATCAAAATTGTTTTCATCGTATGTTCTCAATACCTTAGTTTTTCTAGCCTCATGCCGCCTGTTGGCGGCCGGTTGAGGCTAACTTAAGGTCGAATTTGGACGTTTTTTTGATTTCTATGATATGGCTGCAATCAATAAGCATAGTCTGATCGACCTCAATGCGCGTTACCTCATTTTGGAAGGTTTGCGCGGTCTTGGGAATTATCAGCAACCATCACCGCGGCTACCCGCCCAAGAAAGATCGGCGGACATCCGGGTCCGCCAAAAGGGCGGTGCCGGTGTCTGTGTAACGATTGCCGCCTTGCACCAGAACATATCCCTGGTCGGCTATTTCAAGGGCTTGTCGGGCGTTTTGTTCGACCATCAAGATTGAAATGCCGGTGCGCGCCACTTCGATGATCCGGTCGAAAAGCTCGTCCATGACGATGGGCGATACGCCCGCCGTCGGTTCATCAAGCATCAAGAGTTTGGGCTTGGTCATCAGTGCCCGGCCGACGGCGACCTGCTGGCGTTGGCCGCCTGACAATTCGCCTGCGGCCTGACGGCGCTTGTCTTTCAAGATGGGGAACAGTTGATAGACCTGCTCCATCGTTTCGGCGATGTCATCGCGGCGTAAGAAAGCGCCCATCTCAAGGTTTTCCTCGACCGACATCGAGGGGAAGACATTGTTGGTTTGCGGCACGAATGCCATGCCTTTGGCGACGCGGTCTTGCGGGCTCAGATGGGTGATATCCTCACCATCAAGTTTCACATGGCCAGCGCGCAGCTTGAGCATGCCGAAAACCGCCTTCATCGCGGTAGATTTGCCAGCGCCATTGGGGCCGACGATAACCGCGACCTGACCTTTTTCGACCGACAAGGTACAATCGTGCAAAATATCGGTCGCGCCATAACCGCCCGTCATTCCCGCACCGATGAGGTATGGTTCGCTCATGCGCCGGCCTCCGCCTTGACCTTATTCTTCAGCCCACGGCCAAGGTAGGCTTCGATCACCGCCTCATTTTGCATGATGTTATCGGCCGATCCGGTGGCCAGCACTTTGCCTTCGGCCATGACAATGACCGGGTCGCATAAGCGGCCAATAAAATCCATGTCATGCTCGATAACACAAAACGTATAGCCGCGCTCTTTGTTCAGGCGGATGATGGCATCACCGATGGTGTTCAAAAGCGTGCGGTTCACACCTGCGCCGACCTCGTCCAAAAACACCACTTTCGCCTCGACCATCATCGTACGGCCAAGTTCAAGCAGCTTCTTCTGCCCCCCCGAAAGGTTTCCGGCCTTTTCGTCGGACAGATGAGATATTGTCAGAAAATCAAGGACTTCATCGGCCTTCTTCGCCAAGATTGCCTCTTCCTCGCGGATGCGCGCGCGGGCGAACCAGGCATTCCACAGGGTTTCGCCGGACTGTGCCGCGGGGACCAGCATCAGGTTTTCGCGCACCGTCATTGATGAAAATTCATGCGCTATCTGGAAGGTGCGCAGCAAGCCTTTGTGAAACAGCTCATGCGGTGGCAGGCCGGTTACATCCTCGCCGTCCATGATCACCCGACCGGAGGTGGGCTGATGAACCCCCGCGATGACGTTGAAAAGCGTTGATTTACCGGCACCATTCGGGCCGATAAGACCGGTGATAGAGCCTTTTGCAATTTCGATGGAAGCCCCATCAACGGCACGAAATCCGCCAAAATGCTTGTGCAGGTTTTCAACGACGATCATTTGCCCCCCGGTATCCCGCGCTTCAAGGGCAGAGCCCATGGGCAGGTATTTCTTATGGAAAGGGGCAGGCCGAAGATCGTCGGCCTGCCCCAAAAGACCGATCAGATCAACGGAACTTGATCGTCTCAATCACATTGTTCTTCACTTCGATTTCGCGGTAGCGACCAGCAGATTCACCCGGCCCGATAAGCTCTACCGATGACGCACCTTCATAGTCGATATCTTGACCGTCTTTGATCAGCTGAAGCGCCTTGGCCAATTCGCCGGGATAGATCTTTTCGCCCGGAGCATTGGCAAGATCCATGATCTTAGGGGCGTAATCGGCAGATTTGGTCGAATTTGCGGCCTGCATCGCGAGCAGCATCAGTGCGGCAGAATCATAGCTTTCCGGCGTGTAGGGAGAGTTCACGTCGAAAGCGCCGCCCGCAGCGTCGGCTAGGATTTTCATGCCTGGCGCGTCAGTTCCCGGCACCTGCCCATAAGATCCTTCAAGGCCCTCCGGGATGTTCTTGGTCAGATTGTCACCGATCATCCCGCCGGGAAGCTCGAAGAGCGAAAAGGCGCCGGTATCAAGTGCTGCGCGGATAACACCAGCGCCGCCTTGGTCAAGATAGCCAGCAACGATCAAGATATCGCCGCCCGCTGAGGCCAAAGAAGCAACCTCGGCCGAATAGTCTGCCTTGCCGTCTTCATGTGCCGCAGAGATGGTGATCTCACCGCCAATTGCCTCGAAGGATTTTTGAATCGATTCGGCCAGACCCTTACCGTAGTCAGAGTTGGAATAGGTCAGCGCCGCCGACTTAACGCCGCGTTCCATCATGATCTGCGCTGCAACTTCGCCCTCGCGCGCATCGGATGGCGAGGTGCGGAAGAACAGGCCCTGGTCTTCGGCAGTTGAAAGGGCAGGCGATGTCGCTGACGGCGAGATCATCACGACACCGTTCGGAACCGCCACATTCGCCAGCATAGCTGCGGTCACACCGGAGCAATCGCCACCGATAATGCCTGCGACTTTGTCGGAAGTGACGAGGCGTTCGGTTGCGGCGGTGGCAGCGGCTGCATCAATGCAAGTCGAATCTGCACGAACCGAAGACACCGTCGCGCCGTCCATGAACAGGCCCGATGCGTTTACCTCGGCGATCGCGGCCTCGGAGGCGGCAGCCATCGAACCCGTCAGTGATTCAATCGGCCCGGTGAAACCGAATACGATGCCAAGCTTGACGTCTTCGGCATTAGCAACGCCTGCGAACAGAGCGCTTACCGCTGTGGCGGCAAGAAGTTTTTTCATTGTAGTCTCCCATGTTGGATCTTTATCCTGACGCAAGAGTAATTCGCCCGCGCGAAATTGCAAAGAAAATCCCGCAGCTTGCATCGCTTACGTAAGGTCGCGCAATAATCTTACGAAAAGATACGGAAATTTGTTTTAAGCTTAAACGGCTTGGCGTGAATGACGCCGAAATGCGCAGGCCAATTCCTAGATGGAAAGGCGACCACCCGTCGAATTCCCCAATGACCCACGCTCGCGGTAGGGAGTCGTTTGATAATGTGCGCGGTAACATTTGGAAAAATGCGACGGGCTTGCGAAACCACAGGCCAGTGCGACGTTGATCACGCTCATATCGGTCTGCATCAAAAGGTTGCGGGCCTTTTGCAAGCGCAGCTCCATATAATAGCGTTTGGGGCTGCGATTAAGATAGCGGCGGAAAAGCCGTTCAAGTTGCCGGGTCGACATGCCAACATCAGAGGCCAATTGTGCCGGGCTGATCGGATCTTCGATACTGTTTTCCATGATCTGGATAACTTGGCTCAGCTTCGGGTGGCGCACCCCGATACGGCTTGGAATCGACAGCCTTTGCGTGTCTCGATCGGTGCGGATCGATGAATAGATCAACTGGTCGGCCACGGTATTCGCGGTATCTTCGCCGTGATCTTGCGCTATGATCTTGAGCATAAGGTCAATCGACGCGGTACCACCTGCGGTCGACATACGGTTACCGTCAAGCACGAAAACCGATTTTGTCAGACGCACTTCCTCAAACTCTTCCAAGAAACTGTCTTGATTTTCCCAGTGAATCGTTGCGCGTTTGCCGTCCAGCAGGCCCGCCCGCGCAAGCGTATAGGTTCCGGTGCAAAGGCCGCCCAAGGCCACACCACGCCGGGCTTCACGCCGAAGCCAGCTTAGAACCGGTTTGGTCGTTGCTTTTTGCACGTCTATGCCGCCGCACACCAATATAGCGTCTTCTCGGCCAATCTCGACCAGACCCGTGTCAAGCTTGAAGGCGGCCCCGTTCGAGCAAATCGTTTCTTGACCGCTCTCTCCTGCTAATGACCACGCATAGGCTTCCCGGCCAATTATGCGGTTTGCGATACGCAATGGCTCTACCGCGCCGGCGAATGAAAGCATGGTAAAATTGTCAAGCAGTAGGAAAACAAATCGCTTGGTGCGATGGTTTTCAGAGCCCTCATTTCTGCCGCGTCCGAGGAGTGTCTGCATAATGCGACCTGTTGTTGTCGTTTCGGTATCAGAACCACCAATTTCAGGCACCTGCAAGGACAATTGTGGCGCTACCGGTTTGCATGCGTTGCAAGTGCAGTATAAACGCTGATTGCTATCGCCAAACTCCGCGGGAGAAGACCATGACAAAGACCTGGAACAAGTCAGATTGGCGCAAGCTGCCGCGTGTGCAGATGCCCGATTATACCGATGTTGCAGCGTTGAATGCGGTAGAAGCGCAGCTTGCGAAATATCCGCCGCTGGTTTTTGCCGGTGAGGCGCGCAAGCTCAAGAAAGCATTGGGTGAGGTTTCGGCCGGCCGGGCTTTCTTGCTGCAAGGTGGCGACTGCGCGGAAAGCTTTTCCGAGTTCTCAGCTGATAACATCCGCGACACGTTCAAAGTGATCTTGCAGATGGCGATTGTGCTGACCTGGGGGGCCAAGGTGCCGGTCGTGAAAATCGGCCGGGTTGCCGGGCAGTTCGCAAAGCCGCGCTCGGCAGGCACCGAAGTTATCGACGGGGTGGAGCTGCCATCTTACCGCGGTGACATTATCAACGGGTTTGACTTTACCGAAGCGTCGCGCGTGCCTGATCCGGCGCGGATGTTGCAAGCCTACACCCAGGCTGCCGCTTCACTGAACCTGTTGCGTGCCTTCTCGACTGGTGGGTTTGCCGACATGCACCGGGTTCAAAGCTGGATTTCGGGCTTTACCGATGAAGACGATGCCCAGCGCTACCGCGAAGTTGCGGCGCGCATCCAAGACGCGATGGAGTTCATGGGCGCCGCTGGTGTAACCTCTGAGACTGTGCACGCGATGGGGGCGGTTGATTTTTACACAAGTCACGAGGCGTTGTTGCTGGAGTATGAAGAGGCGCTTTGCCGGATTGATTCCACCAGTGGTCTGCCGGTTGCAGGGTCGGGTCATATGATCTGGATCGGTGACCGCACGCGCCAGCCTGACGGCGCGCATGTCAAGTTTTGCCAAGGGGTGCAAAACCCTATTGGACTGAAATGTGGCCCGTCGCTGACCGCTGACGATCTTAAGCTGCTGATCCGCAAGCTGAACCCCGAGAACGAGCCGGGCAGGCTGACCCTTATCGCGCGTTTCGGCGCAGGCAAGGTTGGCGATCATCTGCCACGCCTTGTGCGTGCGGTGGCTGAAGAGGGCGCCAAAGTGGTTTGGACCTGTGATCCGATGCATGGCAACACGATCAAATCGGCCTCCGGTTACAAGACCCGGCCGTTCGAATCTGTGCTGCGCGAAGTGCGCGAGTTTTTTGGCGTGCACAAGGCCGAGGGCAGCATCCCCGGTGGCGTGCATTTTGAAATGACCGGTCAGGATGTGACGGAATGCACGGGTGGGGTGCGCGCGGTGACAGATGAAGATCTGTCCGACCGTTATCACACCGCTTGCGACCCACGTCTTAATGCCAGCCAGTCGCTGGAACTTGCCTTCCTTGTCGCCGAAGAACTGCAAGACCGCAGAGTGCTGCAACAAGCAGCCGGAATGCAGGCATAACGGCCCGAAACTGCGCCGCCCGACTATCCCGGCGCGGCATGGCTTTCGTGACATGAATAACTGGCTTTAGGGGCGGCAGTACGTCGCCCCTAAGTCATAGAGGCGATCAGCTGTCAGTCTTGACCAAGCGCAGGTGTCCACGCTCTATTTGAGGGGACGTCACCAGCGGGGCCTGGCTTTCTGCAAATCCGCTTGTCATGGCCGGGCGCTGTGGTACGGGCTGCTGATCAAGGCGGATCCGGGTGAAATCAACGTCGCTAAGATCGAAGCGGCGCGGCGCGCGTCCAATGGAACCGTCTGCCACAAAACAGCCCAACGCCCGGTTTACGTCGCCAAGGTCGCTCAGAAGCGGCATGATCAGCAAACGTGCTTCCATTGGCGGCTTGCCAAGGCCGGATTCGGCCGTCAGTTTCATTTCAGCGATCATGGGGCCTGCAAATACCTGTTCAAGTGCATCGGCCGCCGCGTCACGGTTCGACGCGGTGAAGTAAGTGGTAAACGGCATGCCGCGCACTTCCATGCCCATCACATCGCTCAGATGCATGCCGGCCAGTCGGAACCGTGCAATCTTGGGGGCGACACGTTCAAGCACGAAGGCATATTCCAAGGCGCGCTCTATCCCGCGCGGGTCAATTTCCGAGCGTAGCGGGATATTGCGACCATTGCGCAAAGCTTCCCAATAGGCCCTTACCTCGGATATGGCGGGAAACCGTAAGTCCTTGCGAGTTCCTGAAAATGGCACCACGGTGCCCGTACTTTGATTCAAATCCATTTTAATATACCTATCTGCTATCAGCCGAGCGACAATCTGATCTGCTGTGCGTTGTTGCCGGTGATAAGCTTTGTTAACCCTTGGTGTAGAATGATTACCTAAGCATTAAGATACAGGTTTTTCGAAACAATGCAGAAGGAAAAGTCTTAAATGGTTAACGCCCCAAAGGACGGTGGCACCATGTCGATGACGGGCTTTGCTGCATTGCGCGGCACTGACCTTGGCTATGACTGCGCCTGGGACATCCGTTCGGTCAACGGTAAGGGCTTTGATCTGCGCCTGAGATTGCCGGATTGGATCGAGGGGCTTGAACCGGCGTTGCGCCTTTTGGTTGCGGCGCGGGTAAACCGCGGCAACGTATCAATTGGCCTCAAGATCACGCAAACCGGTGGTGATGACGCTTTGCGGGTCAATCGCGACGGGTTGGCCGCCGCCCTTGCCGCCGTGAAGGATGCCGAGGCAGCGGCTGCCGCGTTGGGCGTAAGCCTCAGACCCGCGTCGGTCGCGGACGTGATCGCGATGCGGGGCGTCCTTGACCAAGGCGGGACGGTGATTGATACAGCACCGCTTTTGGCGAAACTGATGCGAGACGCGGAAAAACTTCTGGATGATTTTGTTGCAATGCGGGCGGCAGAAGGTCGCAGCTTGAACAAGATCATTGCGACCAACCTTGATAAGGTCGCAGGGCTTTCAGTCGCGGCGCGCGCGGTCTCTGAAGCAAGACGCCCCATGATGGAACAGGCCTTGCGCGACAACCTTGACCGCGTCTTGGCCAGCGCGGCCGAGGCAGATCCGGCGCGGGTGGCGCAAGAGCTGGCACTTTTAATCGTAAAAGCCGATGTCACGGAAGAGCTTGACCGGCTGGATGCGCATATAGATGCCGCGCGCGATCTGCTGTCCGTGCAAGGTGCCGTCGGGCGCAAATTTGATTTCTTGATGCAAGAGTTCATGCGCGAGGTAAATACGCTTTGCGCGAAGTCTGGCAATACTGACCTCACGCGGATCGGGCTTGACCTCAAGACCGTCGTCGACCAGATGCGCGAACAGGTTCAAAACGTGGAATGATAATGCAGCGCCGTGGACTTTTGATAATCTTGTCATCGCCCTCCGGGGCGGGAAAATCGACTTTGGCGAAAAGATTGATGGCCTGGGATGAAAGCCTTGGCTTTTCCGTCTCTGCGACCACGCGCCCCGCACGCGCCGGAGAGGTCGAAGGGCAGGACTATTACTTCAAAACCCGCCCTGAATTCGAGGCGATGGTGGCGGCGGGTGAGATGTTGGAACATGCGGAGGTTTTCGGCAATCTTTACGGCTCGCCCAAGGCACCCGTGGAAAAAGCAATGGCTGAAGGCCGCGATACGCTTTTTGACGTCGATTGGCAGGGTGGCCAGCAGATACGCCGATCAAGTCTGGGCAAGGATGCGGTGTCGGTTTTTGTACTACCACCCAGCATTGCCGAGTTGGAGCGCAGGTTACGGTCGCGCGGGCAAGATGCGCCCGAAGTCATCGCCCAGCGCATGGCAAAATCGGAGGCCGAGATCAGCCATTGGTCCGAATATGACTATGTTTTGGTTAACGATGATATTGAGCGCGCTGATGCTGAATTGAAGACAATCCTGACTGCTGAGCGTCTGCGTGCGGACCGTCAGACCAGCCTTTCTGATTTTGTCAGGGCCCTGAATGCGGAGTTTGCCAGCAGATGATTTACGAACTTGACGGTATCGCCCCAAAGTTGGGCGAAAATGTTTGGGTGGCCCCGGACGCCAATATCATCGGTAAGGTTGAGCTTGAGGATGACGCCAATATCTGGTTCGGCGTGACACTGCGCGGCGACAATGAGGTTATCCATGTGGGCCGTGGCAGCAACATCCAGGAAAACTGCGTTTTGCACACCGATATGGGCTTTCCGCTGATCATAGGCGCGGATTGCACGATTGGCCACAAGGCGATGTTGCATGGCTGCGTGATTGGCGACGGCAGTTTGATCGGCATGGGCGCCACGGTTTTGAACGGCGCGCGTATCGGCAAAGGCTGTTTGATCGGGGCAGGGGCCTTGATCACCGAAGGCAAAGAGATCGCTGACGGCTCTCTTGTCATGGGGGCGCCGGGTAAAGTGGTGCGGGTCTTGGACGAAGCGGCGCGCGCGCGGCTATTGGCGTCTGCCGCGCATTACCGTGCGAACGCCCAGCGCTTTGCGAAAGGTTTGAAGCGGCTTTAGCCAAGGGCGCCTATCGCGCTTGTCCTTTGTCGCAATATCGTGACATTGGAATGCTAACGGAGGCGCCAACATGTCCGAAAAACCAGAGCCCAAGGAAGAGATACCCGAAAACCTCGTGCGTCGAACGGCCTGGCCAAACTCTGCCAGCCGCGCGGTCGGAACGCCTTTGCAGCCCTCGGTCGTCTATGCCTCTGACAGCCCCGATCAGCTTGATGCGCAATATGACGGCGTGGTCAAAGGCTATACCTATGCGCGCGAAGGGCATCCAAATGCCGAAGTGTTGGCCGCCAAGATTGACGCCTTGGAAAATGCGCCAGAGTCGGGCGGTGGGGGGATAATCACCGGCTCTGGCATGGCGGCGATTTCGGCGATGGTGCTGGGGTTGTTGCGCAGCGGCGATCATATTGTGGCCGGTGTTCAGTTGTACGGTCGTTCCTTGCGGCTTTTGGCCCAAGACCTGCCGCGTTTCGGGATCAGCTCCTCGCTTGCTGACCCTACCGATTGTACGGCCATTGCGGCGGCGATTCGGCCTGAAACGAAGCTTATCTTGATTGAAACCGTATCGAACCCGACCCTGCGTCTGGCCGATATGGAGGGGATATTGGCGCTTGCGCGTGACCGAAAGCTGCGGGTGGTGGTGGACAACACCTTTACCACACCGCGCGGCTACCGCCCCTTTGATCATGGTGCCGATATCGTCATCCATTCGGTCACGAAAATGCTGGCGGGGCATTCAGACGTGACCTTGGGATATGTTGCCACCCGCGATCCTGCGGACCGCAAGGCGATTTACGATTTTGCCACCACAACGGGTATGACCCCAAGCCCGTTCGATTGCTGGCTGGCAGAGCGAGGGCTTTATTCCTTTCACCTTCGCTATGACCGCGCGGAAGAGAACGCCAAAAGACTGGCCGCGCATCTGGCAAGCCTGAAGGGCGTCAAACGCGTGATCTATCCAACCCGCAATGATCACCCCGATCACAATCGCGCGGCGTCACTGCTGGGCACGCGCGGCGGGCATATGTTGTCGTTTGAGATCGCGGGCGGGCGGGCGGCCGCGAATGCCCTGACGCGCGCCATGCCTTCGCTGGCCTTTGCGCCAACCCTTGGCGATATCGGCACAACGCTTTCCCATCCGGCATCCTCATCGCACCGCGCCGTGCCGGAGGCTGACCGCTTGGCGCAAGGCATATCCGAAGGCTTCTTTCGTATATCCGTCGGCGTTGAGGACATAGAGTTGTTGGAGCGTGAATTTTCGGCAGGCATTGCGGCAGGCATTGCGGCAGCGGCCGGGATCAAGACTGGATAGGGCGCAATGACCAATACCTTTGATGAGGTGGCTTTGGATGTGGTGCCGATGGCGATCTTGCGCCTTGATGCTGCCGAACGGGTGGTTTTTGCCAATAAGACCGCCAAGGCCCTCTTTGGTGAAAATGTTCAAGGTCGCCCGATAAGCGCAGTCTTGCGCCATCCTGACTTCCATCAAGCCTTGTCAGAGACGATGGGTAATGGCCGGAACGGTCGGGTGAAACTCACCGCTGCCACCAAATCCGGCACGGCGCAGCTAGAGGCTTATCTTACGCCAAGCATGGCAGGGCAGGCGGGGGGCGCATTGATCGCATTTGACGACCAGACCGCGCTTGAACAAGCCAGTGCGATCCGGAGGGATTTTGTGGCAAACGTCAGCCACGAATTGCGCACGCCACTTACAGCCCTTGTCAGCTTCATCGAAACGCTCGGCGGTGCGGCCCAAGATGATCCGGTCGCCCGAGGGCGTTTCTTGGGGATTATGGAACGTGAAGCGGGGCGGATGATCCGTCTCGTCAATGACCTGTTATCCCTTAGCCGGGTTGAAGCCAGCGAACACCGCCGCCCCTCTGAGATGCTGGATATTGTCGCCTTGCTGCGCTCGGTCATCGCAACCCACCGTGAACAGGCCGACGCTTTGGGCGTCGCTATCAATCTGGATGCAACCGAGCGCGAGATTTTCGTTCGCGGCGATTCCGACCAACTTATGCAGGTTTTTCACAATCTTGCTGAAAACGGCCTGAAATACGGCGGTGGGGGTGGAAAAGCTTTGCATGTGACTGTCAGCAGGGTCGCGCGAGAGCCCAAACTTGGCGGCCCCGCCGTGATGGTCGAGGTCAAAGATGAGGGTGAGGGAATCGATCCCATCCATCTGCCGCGCCTGACCGAGCGATTCTACCGCGCCGACGCACATAGATCGCGCGAAAAGGGGGGGACAGGGTTGGGGCTGGCGATTGTGAAACATATTGTTAACCGCCATCGTGGCCGCCTCAAGATCGACAGCGAACCAAAAAAAGGCAGCGTTTTCTGCGTAATCCTGCCGGACTTTTAGGGACGCGCTGTTTGCCCCTCGACGCCGGTTTCGTGGTTGGGGTGAGGCATGTCATCAAACTGTTACATACGTGTCACAAAACTATTGCTCCAAGTGCTTAAGCCGCATCCAGAGGCCGCCGGGGTGGCGGCCGGACGATGTGCAGGAGATTGCAATGACATCCATGAAATTTACGGTTTCGGTTCTGGCCTTGGCCGCGGCGGCAGGTGCGGCATCTGCCCGTGATCAGGTTCAGGTGGCTGGTTCCTCGACGGTTTTGCCTTACGCAACCATCGTTGCTGAAGCATTTGGCGAAAACAGCGACTTCAAAACACCGGTCGTTGAATCGGGCGGCTCTTCTTCGGGGCTGAAAAAGTTCTGCGAAGGTGTTGGCGACAGCACGATCGACATTGCCAACTCGTCGCGCAAGATCAAAGACAGTGAAATCGCGGCCTGCGCTGAAAATGGCGTGACCGAGATCATGGAAGTGCGCATCGGATATGATGGCATCGTGTTCGCGTCGGAAATCGGCGGAAATGACTTCGTTCTGACCCCAACCGATGTCTACATGGCCTTGGCTGCCGAAGTTGTGCAAGACGGCGCGCTGGTTGCCAACCCCTACACGAAATGGTCCGAAGTCAATGCGGCACTGCCAGATCAGGAAATTCTTGCCTTCGTTCCGGGTACCAAGCACGGCACCCGTGAAGTCTTCGAGGTCAAGGTGATTGAACAGGGCTGCGCAGATTCGGGCGCCGAAGAAGTGATCGCCGGTGTGAAGGGCGATGACAAAGATGCCATCGTCAAGGCCTGCACATCCTTGCGCGGTGACAACCGCGCTGTGGATATCGACGGCGATTATACCGAAACTCTGGCCCGTATCGCTTCTAATAAAGACGGCATCGGGGTCTTTGGTCTGGCGTTCTATGAGAACAACACCGACAAGCTGAAAGTGGCGACCATGTCGGGCGTTGTGCCTTCGACCGAAAGCATCTCTTCGGGTGAATATCCGGTTTCGCGCCCGCTTTATTTCTATATCAAGCAAGCACATATCGGCGTGATCCCGGGGCTGAAGGAATTCGCTGAATTCTTCGTGTCGGATGATATGGCTGGCCCCGATGGCCCCTTGGCCGAATACGGTCTTGTCGCCGACCCAGAGCTTGCAGCAACGCAAGAAGCGGTCGCCGATGAAGCCTTGATGAACTGAACGACATGCGGCAAGAGGGTACCCTCTTGCCGCTTTTCCCGACCCTTGGTGGATGATCCAGCATGAGCCTTCCTCTCCTACTTGCAGTTCTGGTCTTGATGGCGGCGACGGCGTATTTCTCGGGCCGGGCAAGGGCTGTGGCCGCAGCAGGCGGCGACGCGCGCAAGCTGCATTCATTGCCCTCTTTTCATGGGTGGAGTGCGGTTCTGGCGGCCTTGCTGCCAGCGGCGGCTGTAGTGGGCCTTTGGAAGCTTCTTTGGGCCACATCTTTTGGATCACCGGCAATGGTGGCGTGCACGGTTGGCATAGGCGCGTTGGCCGCAGTTGCCACCATGGCTGTGACCAAGACCGAAACCCGGGCCCGCAACCGGGTTGAATTCATGTTGCTGGCCTTCTTGATCTTGTGTTCGATCATCGCCATTTGCACGACAGCAGGCATCGTTTTGTCGATGCTGTTCGAGACGGCGAATTTCTTTTCGCAGTATTCATGGTCGGATTTCTTCTTTGGCACTGTGTGGAAACCGGATTTTCGCGGCGATTCCGACCTTGGCCTTTTGCCTTTACTTTGGGGCACGTTGTTCGTTTCTGCAATTGCTTTGGCCGTGGCTGTGCCGATCGGTTTGTTCGCTGCGATCTACATGTCTGAATATGCCAGCCCGCGTGTGCGCAGCTTGGCAAAGCCCGCGATTG
>JBAUHP010000203.1:0-4139 GCA_049680345.1 Albidovulum sp.
GGCCCGATAAAGGTTGCGGGCATCTATACGGTGCCGGTGGAACAGCAATGGGTCAGCCGCATCCATGTGGCAGCGGAAGCCGCAGTGGCGGCGGGTACGGCGGAATATGTCTATTCCGAAAACACCGCGAATACCGATTACACCCGCGTCATGCGCGAATATGCCGAACAGGGCTATCAGCTGATCGTCGGTGAAATTTTCGGGGTGGAGCAAGAGGCCCGCGAGGTTGTGGCCGAATATCCTGACGTGGCCTTCCTTCTGGGGTCGAGCTTCCTTGAAGATGCAGCCTTGCCGAACCTTTCGGTGTTCGACAATTACATTCAAGATGCGAGCTATCTTTCGGGGATCATCGCGGGGGCGATGACCAAGGGCAGTATCGGCATGGTCGGCGGCTTTCCGATCCCCGAGGTCAATCGTCTGATGAACGCGTTCATGGCCGGGGCGCGGGAAATGAACCCCGATATTGCCTTCCAGGTATCCTTTATTGGGTCGTGGTTCGATCCGCCCAAGGCAAAGGAAACCGCGTTTGCCATGATCAGCAGTGGCGTCGATATGCTTTATGCGGAACGTTTCGGGGTATCTGATGCCGCACAAGAAAAGGGGGTTTTGGCGATTGGCAATGTGATCGACACCCAGGCCGATTACCCCGAAACGGTTGTCGCCTCGGCGCTGTGGCATTTTGAACCGACGCTGAATGCAGCGCTTGCGGCGGTGGCGGCGGGTACGTTCACGGCGGCGAATTACGGCACCTATTCGTTCTTGAAAGAGGGCGGCTGTTCGCTGGCACCTTTGGGGACGTTTGAGGGCAAAGTGCCCGAGGCCGCGATGGCGCTTGTCGCTGAACGCGAAGCCGCGATCAAGGATGGGTCCTTCACGGTTGAGATCAACGACGCAGAGCCGACCTCGTCTTGATGGCCGCCAATAACAAGGCGGAGGTTGTCCTTCGCCTTGACCGGATCACCAAACGTTTCGGGCCGCTGATTGCCAATGACGGCATCAGTTTCGATCTGAAGAAGGGCGAAGTTATTGCCCTTCTGGGCGAAAATGGTGCGGGCAAGACGACGCTGATGAACGTTCTTTTCGGCCATTACACGGCCGATGAAGGGCGGGTGGAAGTGTTTGGCCAAGAACTGCCGCCCGGTCATCCGCGCGCGGCGCTGGATGCCGGTGTGGGCATGGTTCATCAGCATTTCACCCTTGCCGACAACATGAGCGTTTTGGAAAATATCTTGCTTGGCACCGGGTCGCTGTTTGCCCCGCGCCTTCATGCACGCGGCGCGCGCGCCCGGGTGCAGCAGCTTTCGGCAGATTTCGGCCTTGCGGTTGATCCGGGTGCCAAGGTTGGCACGCTTACGGTGGGTGAACGCCAGCGGGTTGAGATTTTGAAGGCCCTATACCGCGATGCCCGCATCCTCATTCTGGATGAACCGACCGCGGTCTTGACCCCGCAAGAAACCACGGCGCTGTTTGACACTTTGCGCAAGGCGGTGGCGCTTGGGCTGTCGATCATCTTCATTTCACATAAGCTGGGCGAGGTGATGGCGATTTCGTCGCGGGTTTTGGTGTTGCGCCATGGCAAGCTGGTGGGTGAGGTGGCCACGGTGGATACCGACCGCCACAAGCTGGCGGAATTGATGGTGGGGGCCGAGGTCACGCCGCCGAAGGTTGCGGAATGTCTGCCCGGACCCGCACTTTTGACGCTGACCGGGGTGCGGACTGCGGCAGAGGGCAATGCGCCGGGGCTTGAGGGGGTGGACCTTGCGCTGCGGGCGGGCCAGATCACCGGGCTTGCCGGGGTGTCTGGCAACGGGCAGGCGGCTTTGGCGGGGCTGATTGGCGGGCTGCAAAGCCCAAAGGCCGGGACAATGCAGTTTGACCCCGAAAGTGCGGGGCACTGGTCGCCGCGCGCGGCGCTGGCGGCCGGGATTGCGCGCATTCCCGAAGATCGCCACAAGACCGGGACGGTTGCCGATTTCTCCTTAAGCGAAAACGCGGTGCTGGAACGCTATGCGGAGGCGCCGTTCAGCCGCAGGGGCTGGATGAATTGGCGCGCGGCCGACGATTTCGCCCAAAAGATCATTGAAACCTACGATGTGCGCTGCCCCGGCCCGGCGGCCAAGATCAGGCTGCTTTCGGGCGGCAATATGCAAAAGCTGATACTTGGGCGGGTGCTTGAGGCGGGGCCAAAGATCATCTTGGCAAACCAGCCGGTGCGTGGCCTTGATATTGGCGCGGTCACCTTCGTGCATAACCGCCTGATCGCGGCGCGGGATGCGGGGGCGGCGGTGTTGCTGATTTCCGAGGATCTGGATGAGGTGATGGCCCTTTGTGACGTGATCCATGTCATCTATGAGGGGCGCTTGTCGCCGGGTTTTGCGCGCGGGTCAAAAACCCCCGCCGAGCTGGGCATCTGGATGGCAGGCCACGGGTTTGAGGGGGATGCAAATGCGGCTTGAACCCATTGCCAACCCTTCGGCGCTGCGCCGTTTTGGCCTGCCTGCGGGGGCATTGGCGCTGACGGTGCTGATCGCCTCGCTTCTCGCACTATTGGCGGGGGCCAATCCGTTTGCGACGCTGGGCTTGATCTTGAAAGGCGCGGTCGGATCGAAATTCGCAGCGCTAGAGACGCTGAACCGCGCCACGCCGCTTATCTTTACCGGCCTTGCCATTGCGGTGGCCTTTCGCGCCAAGCTTTGGAATATCGGGGCCGAGGCACAGCTTTATGCGGGTGCTGTTGTGACGGTGCTGTTGGGTACCGGCGCAGTTGGGTTGCCATCGGTGATCTTGATCCCGATCATCGCAGTTGCCGCCATGGCCGCAGGGGCGCTCGTGCTGCTTGGGCCGGTATTGCTGAAGACCCGCGCCGGGGTGGATGAGGTCGTGACGACGCTGTTGTTCAACTTCATCATGCTGCTTTTTGTGTCTTATCTGCTTGAAGGGCCGATGAAGGACCCGATGGGCATGGGCTGGCCGAAATCAGAAGCGCTGGACAAGACTGCCCGCTTGCCAAGGATTGTCACGGGGTTGCGGCTGCATTGGGGGTTTGGGTTGGCGATCTTGTCGGCGGTGATTGTTTGGGTGATCCAGACCCGGACCACATTGGGGTTTGAAATTCGCGCTGTCGGCCAAAACCCGGAAGCGGCGCGGTTTGCGGGGATTCCGGTGGGCAAGGTGCTGGTCAAGACCGCCCTTTTGTCGGGTGGCCTTGCGGCTTTGGCGGGGTTTTCCGAAGTTGCGGGGTTGAAGGGCAACCTGACCTTGGATCTGAGCCCCGGCTTTGGCTATACGGGCATTATCGTGGCGATGCTGGCACTTTTGAACCCGCTGGGCGTGGTTCTGTCCGCCGTGTTCGTGGCCGGAATTTTCGTCGGCGCCGACAGCATGAGCAGGGCCGCCGATGTGCCCACCTATATTGCTGATATCTTGCTGGCGACCGCACTTTTGACCATGGTTCTTGCCTTGCGGCTGACCACGGCGCGCATCAGGTGGAGGTAGGGTGACAGAGCTTTTCGATATCCTTTTGTCTGCCGGTTTCTGGGCGGCCGTGATCCGCATCGCATCACCACTGATCTTTGCCACTTTGGGAGAGCTGATCTGCGAGCGCGCGGGCGTTTTGAACCTTGGGATCGAGGGGATCATGGTCATCGGGGCCTTTGCGGGCTGGATGGCGGTTTATCTTGGCTTCGGGCTGTGGACCGGGGTTTTGGTGGCGATGCTGGCGGGGATGCTTTTTGGGCTTTTGCACGCGACATTGACGGTGCCTTTTGGGTTGTCACAGCATGTCACCGGGCTTGGCATCACGCTTTTGGCCACCGCGACGGCAAGTTTTGCCTATCGGTTGTCATTGCCCGAGGTGACCTCACCGCCGAAAATCACGCCGTTCCAGCCGTATGAGATCCCGTTTTTGTCCGATATTCCGCTATTGGGGCCGGCGCTTTTTTCGCAAACCGCACTGACCTATCTTGCCTTCGTTCTGGCGATAGTGGTGTCGGTGGTCTTGTACCGCACCCCGATTGGCCTTGCGCTGCGCGCGGCGGGTGAAAACCCATCGGCGGTAGAGGCACAGGGGCTTTCTGTCACCGCGATCCGCATGGGGGCGGTGGTTTTCGGGTCGGGGCTGATGGCGATTGGCGGGGCGT
>JBAUHP010000204.1:0-3568 GCA_049680345.1 Albidovulum sp.
CGCCCCAGCCGCCCTCGGCCTTTATGCCGCGCATGGTTGCAAGGGTCTGGGGATGGATATTGCCCATGCCGGTGCAATGCGGCACTTGCCAGAAGCGGTTGGGTGCAGTGACCGGGCCGATTTTCAGGGGCTGAAACAAAACGTCGAAACGTGGATCGGGTGACATGAGCGCATCCTTTACGGACGCAATCTGCACCAGAAGCGGGGAACCCTGTCAAGCATTCTGACTGGAGGTTCAATAAGCCCTTAGGGTGCGGCGGTCGTGAGGGCTGTGATAATCGCCTTCGCCTCAGCGCTGTCCCATTGCGCATCGCCGATCAGCCGGGCAATTTCGTGCCCCTCGGGATCAATCAAGATGCTGACCGGCAGGCCAAAGACCGCCATGGCGCGCGCAAGGGCCTGACTGGGGTCGCGCAGTTTGGGCAGATGGGCGATACCTTCATCCGCAAACAGCTTGTTTATTGCGGGCAAAGGGTTTGGGCCGGAGGCAATGGTCAGCACCGCAAATTTGTCGCCGCCCAGTTCGCCTTGCAAACGATCCAGCGAACCCAACTCTTTGCGGCACGGCGCACACCACGTTGCCCAGAAGTTTACCAAGACATACTTGCCTCGCCAATCGGACAGGCTGTGCGTGCCGTCGTTTTCATCGGTGAAAGCCAAATCAGGCACCGGGGCCGGTTCGCCCAGAAAAACCAGTTTTTTCATATCGCCAGCCTTCAGCGCCTCAATCTGTGCCAGATCGGGGCCGGTTGGCGCAGTTTCGGCCCAAGCGGCATTTGCACCAAGGGCAAGGGCCGTATAAAGGACGGCGAAACGGATCGCTTGCATTTTCTCTCCGAAAGGGCCGGGTATGACCGACCAAAAAAAGACCACCACGGCCAAAGCCTCAAATACCATGTGGGGCGGGCGCTTTGCCGCTGGCCCCGACGCGATCATGGAGGCGATCAACGCCTCGATCTCGTTCGACCAACGGCTTTACGCCCAAGATATTCGCGGCAGCCGGGCCCATGCGGCGATGTTGGCCGCCGCAGGTATCATAACCCATAAGGATAGCGAGGCGATCGGGGAAGGCCTGCTCACGGTCTTGTCAGAGATTGAAGGCGGAAATTTCGCTTTTTCGACCGCCCTTGAAGACATTCACATGAATGTCGAGGCGCGGCTGAAGGAAATCATCGGCGAACCCGCCGGGCGCTTGCATACGGCGCGCAGCCGCAACGATCAGGTGGCGACGGATTTCCGGCTGTGGGTGCGCGATCAATGTGACGCGGCATCTGAGGCGCTCGGCGCGCTCGGGCGAGCGCTTCTCGCGCAAGCAGAAGCGGGGGCGGATTGGGTGATGCCGGGCTTTACCCATCTGCAGACCGCCCAGCCGGTGACATGGGGTCATCACATGATGGCCTATGTCGAAATGTTTGGCCGCGATGCCGGGCGCTTTGAAGATGCCCGCAAACGGATGAATGAATGCCCCTTGGGGGCGGCGGCCCTGGCTGGCACAGGTTTTGCCATTGATCGCCATATGACAGCCAAGGCTTTGGACTTTGACCGACCCATGGCCAATTCTCTTGATGCCGTATCAGACCGCGATTTCGCCTTGGAGTTTTTGTCGGCGGCTTCGATCTGCGCCATGCATCTGTCGCGCTTTGCTGAAGAACTGGTGATCTGGTCTTCGGCACAGTTTCGTTTCGTGACCCTGTCGGATCGCTTTTCAACCGGGTCGTCGATCATGCCGCAAAAGAAGAACCCCGATGCGGCCGAGCTGATCCGCGCCAAGATCGGGCGGATATTGGGGGCGACTGTGGCCTTGTTTACTGTCATGAAGGGCCTGCCCTTGGCCTATTCCAAGGATATGCAAGAAGACAAGGAACAGGTCTTCGATGCCGCAGATACCTTGATGCTGGCACTTGCCGCGATGGAGGGCATGGTCCGCGACATGACCGCCAACCGCGCCAATCTGGAGCAAGCGGCATCAAGCGGCTTTTCCACCGCCACCGATCTTGCCGATTGGCTGGTGCGAGAGGCGGGCCTGCCCTTCCGCGATGCCCATCATGTGACCGGAACCCTTGTGGCCATGGCCGAAAAGAAGGGCTGCGATCTGCCCGACCTTTCGCTGGAAGAGATGAATTCAATCCACACAGCCATCACCAAAGACATCTATTCGGTTCTGGGCGTACATAATTCGGTTGCCAGCCGCCAAAGCTATGGCGGTACGGCCCCCGATCAGGTGCGCACACAGGTGGCGCGTTGGAAGAAGGTTCTGGGCTGATGCGGGTGGCGATATGTCTGGCTTTGCTGACGGCCTTCGCGCTTAGCGCTTGTTCGCAGCCGCGCGCCCATGCAAGGATCAGGATTACGCCAAACGGCGTGACGGTTGCCCCGGCGGTTTCCACATCAATAGGCGGCATAGGCATGACGGTGACCCAATGACACAGCATATCCTTGCAATATCTTGCCTCTTTCTGGGTTTGGTCACGCTGACCGGCTGCGGTGCTGATGGTCCGCCCCAACCGCCAACGGATGAAACCAGCGCAAGTGCATCGGGGCAGGTCGATCCCGACATTCCGGCGGTGGCTTTTCAAGCGTAAACCCTTGGGCTACACCGGCGCAGCACGCGATATGAGGGGCGCAATGTCACCGCTACGGATGATCTATCTGGGCCTTGCGATCTGGGGGGCGATCTTGCCCATGCGCTGGCATTTTGTCTGGGCGCAAGACAATGGTTGGAACCTGCGTGGCTTGCTTGATGCATGGCACGCGAATGCCGCCACAACGGCCCTGACCTGGGATCTGACCATCGCGGCGATTGCGCTGACCATCTGGGCCATCGCAGAAACCCGCGTGCGCCGCAACTGGCCCGCCCTTTGGGCCATTCCCGCCACCTTTCTTATCGGGGTAAGCTGTGGCTTGCCGCTTTATCTGTTCTTACGCACGAGGCCGATTGTTTAATGGATCATTTCTTATATCGAGACGGCATCTTGCACGCTGAAGACGTGGCAATTTCCGAAATTGCTGCCGCCGTGGGCACGCCTTTCTATGTCTATTCAACAGCCACTTTGGAACGCCACTACAAGCTGTTCGAAGAGGCACTAAGCCCCATGCCGCATATGATCTGCTATGCGATGAAGGCCAATTCCAACCAAGCCGTGATCCGTACTTTGGCGCGGTTGGGGGCGGGGATGGATGTGGTCTCGGGCGGCGAATATCTGCGTGCCCGCGCCGCAGGTGTGCCGGGCGACCGCATCGTCTTTTCCGGCGTCGGCAAAACTGCCGCCGAGATGCGCCTTGCCCTTGAAGGCGGCGTGCGCCAGTTCAATCTGGAAAGCGAGCCAGAGATGCGGGTGCTCAGCGCTATCGCGGTCGCCATGGGGATCAAGGCGCCGGTGACGGTGCGGGTCAATCCTGACGTGGATGCCAAGACCCATGAAAAAATCGCAACCGGCAAGAAAGAGAATAAATTCGGCATCCCGATTTCGCGCGCATCAGAGGTTTACGCCGAAGCCGCCGCCTTGCCGGGATTGGATGTCGTGGGGATCGACGTTCACATCGGATCGCAGCTGACCGATCTTGAACC
>JBAUHP010000205.1:0-12684 GCA_049680345.1 Albidovulum sp.
GCGGTCCTGTCCGAGGCAGGATCCGACCTTCTGGAACTGCCGCCCGGTCTTTCGGCGGGGGCGGTGGCGGTGGGGGATTGGGTGCTGGCCGATCCCAAGACCTTGCGCATCACCCGCGTACTTGACCGCAAAAGCCGTATCACCCGGCGGGCGGCGGGCGAGGCCTCGGTGGAGCAGCTGATCGTGGCCAATGTCGATACGGTTTTTCTTGTCACCTCTTGCAACGCCGATTTCAACGAAGCGCGGTTGGAACGGTTCTTGGCGCTGGCGCATGCCGGGGGCATTCCGCCCGTCATCTTGCTGACCAAGGCCGACAAGACCGACGCGCCCGAAGATTATCTTGATCGGGCGCGCAAAGTCGCCCCCCTGGTGCCGACCATCCCCCTGAATGCCAAAGACCCAAGTGCTGTCGCGATCTTGCGCGATTGGTGCGGGCCGGGGCAGACGGTGGCGTTTCTTGGCACCTCGGGGGTTGGCAAATCAACGCTGATTTCGGCGCTGATCGGACGCGAACTAGATACCGGCGAGATCCGTGAAGACGATGCCAAGGGCCGTCACACCACCACCGCGCGCGAATTGTTCCCCCTGCCCGGCGGCGGCTGGGTGATCGACACGCCGGGTATGCGCGAATTGCGGCTGAGCGATATGGCCGACGGCATTGATGAGGCTTTCGCCGAAATCACCGATCTGATCCCCCAATGCCGGTTTTCCGATTGCAGCCACAACCGCGAACCGGGCTGTGCTGTGCAAACCGCGATTGCGGCGGGGCAGATTGACCCTGACCGCCTGACGCGTTGGCAAAAGCTCAAGCGTGAAGATGCGCAGCACACCGCATCACAGGCCGAATTGCGCAAACGCGCCAAGGCCACCGGACGTATGCACAAAGCCGCGAAACGCCAAAAATCAGGCCAGAATCGCGATGATGGGTAGGGATAGCGCAGCACCGGTTACGACCAACCTTCAGGCCAGATCTTCCCATTTTGACAGCTTGGCACGCCGGGCGCTGACCTTGTAATAATAGGCCATGCCCATGCCAAAGAGACCGCCCGCCAAAATGCTGCCCATCACCGCGCCATCAATCGGCATGCCCTTGTCTTTCCAGACGAAAAACCACATGAACAGCCCCCACATCGGGCCGAAATAAAGCGCGCAAACCAAAAGGTTGGTGCCAAAATCCGCATAATGCGGCGGGCGGCTTGCCAAACCCACCGCGCGCCACAGCCGCAAGACCGGCGGGTTGTGGTTGCTTTTCCAAATACCCGAGCGCGCCAGCTCTTGCATGGCCTTCTCGAAGCGCAGTTTTTCCGTTTCGCTATCACTGGTCAAAGAAAATGCCCTTTCGCGTGAATGCTTTGGCCATCATGCTGGACCATGACGCCGCTTCCGAATAGCTTAGCACAGCGATTCAGAACGGGGCAATATGACCGAAACTCCACAGACCCGCTATCAGGTTCTCGCCCGGAAGTACCGGCCCGAGACTTTTGCCGATCTTGTCGGGCAAGAAGCGATGGTGCGCACGCTTAAAAACGCCTTTGCTGCCGACCGCATCGCACAGGCCTTCATCATGACCGGTATTCGCGGCACCGGCAAAACCACCACCGCGCGGATCATCGCCAAAGGCATCAACTGCATCGGTCCCGACGGCAAAAGCGGGCCCACGACTGAACCTTGCGGTCAATGTGAGCATTGCGTGGCGATCATGGAAGGCCGCCATGTCGATGTGATGGAGATGGATGCCGCCTCGCGCACCGGCGTCGGCGATATCCGCGAGATTATCGATAGCGTTCACTACCGGGCCGCCTCGGCGCGCTACAAGATCTATATCATCGACGAAGTGCATATGCTGTCGACCAATGCCTTCAACGCATTGCTCAAGACCCTTGAAGAACCGCCAGAGCACGTCAAATTCATCTTTGCCACGACCGAGATCCGCAAAGTTCCGGTCACGGTGCTGTCGCGCTGCCAACGCTTCGATCTGCGCCGGATTGAGCCGGAGGTGATGATCGCGCTGTTGCAAAAGATCGCCCGCGCCGAAAAGGCCGCGATCAATGATGATGCCTTGGCGCTGATCACCCGTGCTGCCGAAGGCTCGGCCCGCGATGCGACCTCGCTTCTGGATCAGGCCATTTCGCACGGTGCTGGCGAAACCACCGCCGATCAGGTGCGCGCTATGCTGGGGCTGGCGGATCGGGGCCGGGTGCTTGATCTGTTTGACATGATCATGAAGGGCGATGCGGCCAGCGGTCTGGCCGAACTTTCCGGCCAATATGCCGATGGCGCCGATCCGATGGCGGTGTTGCGCGATCTGGCCGAGGTGACGCATTGGATTTCGGTGATCAAGATCACGCCCGAGGCCGCCGATGATCCGACCGTGCCGCCCGATGAACGCGCGCGCGGGCTGGCCATGGCCGAGGCTTTGCCAATGCGCGCTTTGACGCGGATGTGGCAGATGCTTTTGAAGTCGATTGAAGAGGTGTCGATCGCCCCCAATGCGATGATGGCCGCCGAAATGGCGGTGATCCGGCTAACCCATATCGCTGATCTGCCCGATCCCGAACAGCTTATGCGCCGCCTCTCGGACGGCCCCGGCCCCTCGACCCCGGCCCCGCAAGGGCGCGGGCCTGCCCCAACCGGCAGCGCCACCACCACCACCCATGCAGCCCCCCGCGCCCAGATCACCGCCACCGGCCAGATCGGCAGCACGGCGACGGCCCTTGCCATGGCCCCCGATATGGCGCTGGCGCGCTTTGCCACCTTCCCCGCCGTCTTGGAACTGATCCGCGCCAACCGCGATGTGAAATTGCAGATCGAGGTTGAAAACCATCTGCGGCTGGTGCGCTATTCGCCGGGGCGGATCGAATTTGAACCCACGGCTGATGCGCCACGCGATCTGGCCGCAACCCTTGCCCAGCGTTTGCAAAGCTGGACGGGCACGCGCTGGGGGGTCTCGGTGGTGTCCGAAGGCGGTGAACCGACGGTGGACGAGGTCCGCAAGGCGGCGTTCTTGACCGCCAAGGCCGAGGCATTGGAAAATCCTTTGGTCAAAGCGGTCTTCACCGCCTTTCCCGAGGCCACAATCATAGATATCAAAACCTTTGAACAGCAGCAGGCCGAAGCCGAAGTGACGGCCCTGCCCGAGGTTGAAGATGAATGGGATCCTTTCGAGGAAAATTAAGGAGATGACGATGCTAAAAGGTTTGGGTGGGCTTGGTGGACTTGGCGACATGGCCAAGATGATGAAAGCGGCGCAAGAGATGCAGTCCAAAATCGGTGAGGTGCAGGAATCCTTGCAAAACATCAACGTGGTGGGCGAAAGTGGCGCGGGCCTTGTGACCGCCACCTGCACCGCCAAGGGCGAACTCAAGGCGCTGGCGATTGACCCCTCGATCTTCAACGCCGATGACAAAGAGGTGGTCGAAGACCTGATCCTTGCCGCAATCAAGGATGCCCAGCAAAAAGCCGCCCAGCGCAGCAAGGATGAAATGGCCAAGCTGACCGCTGAAATGGGCCTTCCGGCCGATATGAAACTGCCGCTTTGAGCGCGCCTTGAACGATAGCACCCGCGAAATAGAGGCGTTGATAGAGCTTATGGCCCGCCTGCCGGGCCTTGGCCCCCGCTCGGCGCGGCGCGCGGTGCTGCATCTGATCAAGAAGCGCGGGCAGGTGATGGCCCCGCTTGCGCAAGCCATGGCCAATGTCGCGGCCACGGTGCGCGAATGCGCCCTTTGCGGCAACATCGCCACCGCCGATATCTGCGGCATCTGTGAAGACGACCGCCGCGCGAATGGCGAGATTTGCGTGATCGAAGACGTGGCCGATCTGTGGGCGATGGAACGCGGGCAGGCCTTCAAGGGCCGCTACCATGTTTTGGGTGGCACCCTTTCCGCCCTTGATGCCATAGGCCCAGACGAATTGCGCATCCCACGGCTTTTGGCCCGTATCCGCGATGAAGGGATTTCCGAAGTGATCCTGGCGCTCAACGCCACCGTCGATGGCCAGACCACCGCACATTACATCGCCGAAGCGCTGGAAGGCAGCGGCGCCGCCATCACCTCGCTTGCCCAAGGCGTGCCGATCGGCGGCGAACTTGACTATCTAGACGATGGCACGATCCAGGCGGCCCTCAGGGCGCGCAAAAGCTTCTGAGGTCACGGAAACGTCCGGACGGGGGGAATTGATGACCGACATTCTTGCCGCCGGGGGGCTGCAGACCGCCAATCCGGCCATCAGCGCGGCCGATGCCGCAGCCTTGCTGGGCGAAAGCTATGGCCTGACGGGGCAGCTCAGACGGCTGGCCACCGAAAAGGACGATACTTTCCGCGTCGCCGCCAATGACGGCGGCGAGTATATCCTCAAAATCGCCAATGGCGCCGAGGAGCGCGAGACGGTTTTCTTGCAAGATGCGATCCTCAAACATATCGCCGCGCGCGATCCGGGCCTGCCGGTGCCGCGCGGCATTGCCGACAGATCGGGCCAGACGGTGGGGCTTTGTCAGGCCGCCGACGGCTCTGCCCGGCTGGTGCGTTTGCTGACCTTCATCGCCGGCACGCCGCTAGAGACCACGACCACCAGCACGCCCGAGCGCGAACGGATCGGCGCCGCTCTGGCGCGGCTGCGCCGTGCTACCGCAGGCTTTTCGCACGCGGCCGAAGACCGGGTTCTTGCCTGGGATGTTCAGCATCTGCCCCGCCTGGCGCCGCTTTTGGATCATGTCAGCGACCCGGATCAAAAGCACATGCTTGACCGCGGGCTCAAGCGGTTTGACGCGATCGCGGCCAAGGTCCCGGCCCTGCGCCGTCAGGTTGTGCATAATGATTTCTCAAGATCCAATCTGATCGTTGATCATGCGCAGGCCGATTTCGTCAGCGGCATCATTGATTTCGGCGATACGGTCAGAACGGCCATTGCCATTGATGTCTCTACCGCGATGGTGAACCAACTCCCTTCAGCACCCGAGCCCGAGATGCTTGGCGCGGCCTTCGATCTTTTGCGGGGCTATCTTGCCCATGCCGATCTGAACCATGACGAATTGTCGCTTTTGCCGCATCTGATCATGGGCCGCATTATCGCCCGCGCCCTGATAACCCTTCCCCGTGCCCGGTTGTTTCCCGACAACGCCACCTATATTTTGCGCAATACGCCGCAAGGCTGGCATCAGTTGGAATGGCTCCTCGCGCAAGACCCCGACCGGCTGAGCGACAGGTTCCTCGCGCTTGCCCCCGCCCCTGAACAAAGGCTTCTGACATGAGTGCACCGCTTCCCCCCAAAGCCCCCGGTACGATGGTCAATGGTTTTGACCCCGCCGATCTTGGCACCCTGCCTGCCAAAAGCGCCGAACTTGTCGCGCGCCGCGCAAGCCTGCTGGGCCCGGCCTACCGGCTTTTTTACAAAACGCCGGTTCAGGTCAGCCGGGGCGAGGGGGTTTTGCTTTATGACGATGCCGGGCGCGAATATCTTGATTGCTATAACAACGTGGTTTCGGTCGGCCATTCCAACCCCCGCGTCACGGCCGCGATCAAGGCCCAGCTTGACCGGCTTTGCACCCATACCCGCTATATCCAGGAGGAAATCCTCGATTTCGCCGAAGATCTTTTATCGACATTCGAGCCCGAGCTTGAACATGCAATGTTCACCTGCACCGGGTCAGAGGCCAATGACCTTGCCTTGCGTATCGCCATGCATCAGACCGGCAAACAAGGCATTGTAATCACCTCCGAAGCCTATCACGGCAATTCCTTTCTGACCGCAGGTATCTCGCCCTCGATGGGGGTGCGTTCGCCGCTGGGGCCTTGGGTGCGGCGCGTGCCCGCGCCCGATCCCTACCGGGTCGAGACCACGGATATGGCCGGTTTCATGGCCCAAAAGGTTGAAGAACAGATTGCCGATCTGGAACGGCACGGTCAGGGCATTGCCGCCTTCATCGCCGATTCGCTGTTTTCCTCGGATGGGGTGATCAGCGATCCGGCGCCGGTACTGGCGGCTGTGGCCGAAGTGGTGCGCAAGGCCGGCGGCGTGATGATTGCGGATGAGGTGCAATCAGGCTTTGGCCGCTCGGGCAGCCATATGTGGGGCTATCAGCGCCACGGTTTTGTGCCCGACATCGTGACCTTGGGCAAGCCGATGGGCAATGGTTATCCGGTGGCAGGCTTGGTGGCGCGCGCCGATGTGCTTGCGCGTTTCGGGGCCGATATGCGCTATTTCAACACGTTCGGCGGCAATACCGTGGCCATCGCGGCAGCCCAGGCCACCTTGAATGTGATCCGCGACGAAGGGCTTGTTGCAAATTCCGGCAAGGTTGGCGCCCATCTCAAGCAAGGCCTTGAAACACTTGCGCAAAAGCACGCCAATATCGGCACCCTGCGCGGCACCGGGCTTTATTATGGGGTAGAGCTGGTTGAAGACCGCGCCACGAAAATCCCAAGTGCGGCCAAGGCCCTTGGCGTCGTCAACACGCTGCGCGAGAACCGGATCTTGATTTCGGCCACCGGCCCGCATGCCAATATCCTCAAGATCCGCCCGCCCTTGGTGTTCCAAAAGGCGCATGTAGACCGGTTCATCAAGGGTCTGGATCAGGCTTTGGGCACCGTTTGCCGCTGATCACGCATTTGAAAAACCCTTGGCGCTTTGCCGCGCCAAGGGGAATTGGTGCTTAGTTTTTGTTGTCATCCGCATCGCCGTCGTCGTCTTCATCTTCGTCTTCCGGCAGATTGAAGAAGCTATCGGCGTCCGAGAAATCCTTGGCGGATTTGTCTTCTTCCGGCTCATGCGGCGTCAGCGTAAAGTTTTCCAGCCCGGCGATCGACGAAGGTATCTTGGCCTCGGGCGACATGCCAAGCGATTGTTCAGTCGACACAAGCTTGCGGCGCTCGTCATCAGTCATCAGCCCACCTTCGGCCGCGCGCTTTTTCGCAGCCTTCTGAACCGCCGCGTCAAGCTCGGTCTGGCGGCAAAGGCCAAGGGCTACCGGATCGATCGGGGTGATATTGTTGATGTTCCAATGGGTCCGCTCGCGGATGGCGGCGATGGTCGGCTTGGTCGTGCCCACCAGCTTGCCGATCTGCGCATCTGCCAGTTCGGGGTGGAATTTCACCAGCCACAAGATCGCAGCCGGGCGGTCTTGACGCTTGGACAGCGGCGTATAGCGCGGCCCACGGCGTTTTTCTTCGCCCACGGCAGAGGCGTTGAATTTCAGTTTCAGCTTATAGGCCGGGCTGTCTTGCCCCTTCTCGATCTCGGCGGCGTCAAGCTGGTTATTGGCGATCGGGTCGAAACCCTTCACGCCCTGGGCCACGTCTCCATCGGCGATGCCTTGCACTTCCAATTCATGCATGCCGCAAAAATCGGCAATCTGCTTGAAGCTCAGCGTGGTATTGTCAACAAGCCAGACGGCGGTCGCCTTGGCCATCAATGGTTTTGTCATCGGGTCGCTCCTTCGCGTCGGGCCCCGGTCGGGGCTTGGCAATTCTCTCCCGGGCCGGGAAACGGCTGCGGCCACTTCTGGTCCGCCTTTCCTCGTTTTCGGGGAAGTTGGTTCGCTGTATAGTCGCGCCGATCATTCAAGGAAAGAGAAAATGCGTATATTGGTGCTGTGGTTATTTCTGGCGCTGCCGGCTTATGGCAAGGGCGAAAAGGCGGGCGCGTTTGACTATTACGTCTTGTCGCTGGGCTGGTCGTCAACCTGGTGCGTGCTGACCGGCGACGCGCGGCGCGATGATCAATGCGATGCGCGCCATGATTACACCTTCACCTTGCACGGGCTTTGGCCGCAAAACGAACAGGGCTGGCCAAGTTACTGCCGCACCACTGTGCGCGACCCGTCGCGCCGCGAAACGGCGGCAATGACCGATGTCATGGGGTCAGGCGGGCTTGCATGGTACCAATGGAAGAAACACGGCCGCTGCGCCGGAATTTCTGCGGATGATTACTTCGCAGCATCGCGGCAAGCCTATGAAAATGTTACGATACCACCGGTATTTTCGAAAATTCAGAAAGATTTGAAAATTGATGCAAGGGTCATCGAAGATGCTTTTCTGGAGGCCAATCCCGCCATGTCAGCGGATATGATCACCATCACCTGCGACCAAGGCATGATCCAGGAAGCGCGCATCTGCCTGACCAAAGATCTGCAATTGCGCAGCTGCGGCAAAGACACCATCCGCGACTGCAAACTGACCAATGCCCTGTTGCCCGCGGTCAGATAGGCGCGCGGCAGGCCCCTTGACGGCAGATTTGTGATCACACGCCGCCCTCAGCGGACTTTCAGCACGATCTTACCGATATGCCCGGCGCTTTCGATGCGCCGATGGGCCTCGGCGGCCTCGGCAAGCGGATATTCGGCATCCATCACCGGGGCCACCCGGCCCGCCTCCAGCAAGGGCCATATCTTTGCGCGCAGATCATCGGCAATCCGCGCTTTGGCCAGATCACTTTGCGGGCGCAGGGTTGACCCGGTGATGGTCAGCCGCCGCATCATCACTTGCGCGAAGTTCAGCTCTACCTTCGGGCCTTGCAGGAAGGCTATCTGCACCAGCCGCCCATCATCGGCCAAAGCCTTGATGTTACGGGGCAAATATTCGCCACCGACCATGTCCAGAATAATATCGGCCCCGCCTTCAGCGCGCATCACCTCAACGAAATCGGCGTCGCGGTAATTCACCGCAACCTCGGCGCCAAGCTTGCGGCAGACGGCGCATTTTTCATCCGAACCGGCGGTGGTAAAGACCCGCGCCCCAAAGGCCTGCGCCAGTTGGATTGCGGTTGTGCCGATGCCCGAGGTGCCGCCATGCACCAAAAACCGCTCTCCCGCTTTCAGCCCGCCGCGCAAGAACACATTGGTCCAGACCGTAAAAAAGGTCTCGGGCAGGCAGGCCGCTTCACGCAGATCCATGCCTTTTGGCACCGGCAAAGCATGGGCGGCAGGTGTGATCACAAATTCCGCATAGCCACCCCCCGGCAACAAGGCGCAAACCGCATCGCCGATCTGCCAATCGCTTACACCGGGGCCAATCGCGGCCACCCGGCCCGAAGCCTCCAGCCCCGGCAAGGGCGAGGCCGAGGGCGGCGGCGCATAGGCACCGGCGCGCTGCAAGGCATCGGGGCGGTTCACGCCCGCATAGGCCACCTCGATCAAGATCTCTCCCGCGCCGGGGCTGGGCACCGGGCGGTCACATAGCGCCAGAACCTCCGGCCCGCCGGGCTTGGTGATTTCAACGGCGCGCATGGTTTTGGGCAGGGTCATTCGAGGCTTCCTTGTTCAATTAGTCTTGCCAAAGGTCTTGCCGGGCAGATCATCCCGCCCCGGCGCTGGCGCCTTGATCCGCTCCAAAAGGCCAAGTGGCCCCGCCAGAACCTTGGCCATCGGCGAGGCGCGGAAATCGGCTTTGGTCTTTTCGAACCGCATCACATCTTCGATCCGCCGGTCCAGAAATTCCCAGCTTGCCTTATGGTCTTCGCTGCTGTCGCCCAACCAATAAAGCACGGTTGCGGAATAGACCGCCGACAGGCTGGCGCGTTTCGAATACCAGTTGATGTCTTGCGAATTGTCCCCCAAGGCGCGCCAGATCGCATCTGCCGTGCCCCAGATCAGCCCCGCCCCAGTGGCCAGATTTTGCGGCAAGGCGAAGAGGGCCGCACCACGGCGCACTGCCTCAGGCTCTGCCACCTCCAGCCGCAAGCGCACTGCCAGGGCCACCCGCTCACGGAACCGAAGCGCGCCAAGATCCTGCGCCGAAAGGGCCTCAACCATCAGCGCATCGCCGCGCTTGTGATAGGCCACCGCCATATCGAATGCGCCGCGCGGAAACAGCACCTTCGCCAGACCGGGGTCAGCGCCGGTATCGGCCACCGCCGCGGCAAAGGTGGCCACGCTCCAGCCGTCAAAGGCCACATGTTCCAGCGCCGCATCCAACAGTCGCGCGCGCAGCCCCGCCATATCCGTTGAGTTCTTTTCCATAGCGCATTCATACCTCGCCCTGGTGATGGACAAAAGCCCCCGGCTTTGCTATGGGGGCGGTTCCTGCAATTTCATGCAACTCTAACTAGGAAGGTGGTGACACCACATGCAGGTCAGCGTTCGCGACAATAATGTCGAACAGGCTCTTCGTGCACTGAAGAAAAAACTTCAGCGCGAGGGTGTGTTTCGTGAAATGAAGCTCAAGCAACATTTTGAGAAGCCGTCCGTGAAGAAAGCCCGCGAGCAAGCCGAAGCCGTTCGGCGTGCCCGTAAATTGGCACGCAAGAAGGCCCAGCGCGAAGGCGCCCTTTAAGGGGCATTCGCACCGGATCTTGCCCGGAACGCGCGAAGGGTAACCTTCGCACACGATCAACCCCTGGGGCCCGGCCGCAGGGGTTTTTCTTTGCCTCGCATAGGTTTATGGGCAAAATGCCGCCGACCGGCAGATCCGCCACTTTCCCCCGATTGCAGCGCCAGACTATGGTGCCGGTCAAAGCTGCCGCCCGGAAAGGACCATCATGCCCGCCATACATCGCCGCGCCGCCCTTGGCTTGATGATCGCAGCCCTTGCCGGATGCGGCACCAAGGCCCCAAGCCCCAAGCCTGCCGCGCGGCCCAAGCCACAGTTTTCGGGCAATACCCCCCAGATGCAGCACCTGATCAAACGCTATGCGCGCGCCTATGATATCCCCGAATCACTGATCCACCGGGTGATCCGGCGCGAAAGCGGTTACCGCCCCGAGGCCCGCAATGGCCCCTATTACGGGCTGATGCAGATCTTGCCGCAAACCGCCGCCTCCATGGGGTATCGCGGCGCACCGGAGGGGCTTTTGGACGCCGAGACCAATATCAAATATGCGGGCAAATATCTGCGCGGGGCATGGCTTGTGTCGCGCGGCGATGCAGACCGCGCGGTCATGTGGTACGCGCGCGGCTATTATTACGAGGCCAAGCGCCTTGGCCTGCTGGAAGAAACCGGCTTGCGAAGCTGACAGGTTCGCCGCAGGCATCGGCTGCACCAAGCCCCGCGCCATCAAACCGGAATTGCGGTGGTCTTGAAAACCGTGCGCAGCGCGAATGACGAATGCATCTGCGCCACGCCCGGCAGGCGCGCCAGATACTGGCGGTGAATGCGGGCGAAATCATCGGTGTCATGCGCCACGACTTTCAGCAGATAATCCGCCGTTCCCGCCATCAGGTGGCATTCAAGCACATCCGGCACCCGGCGCACTTCACGCTCAAACGCTTCCAACACCTCATCGGCCTGACCGGACAGGGTAATTTCCACAAAAACCGTTGTTGGGCGGCCCAGCTTTCTGGCGTTCAGCAGCGCCACATAGGCGTCGATATAGCCCTCTTGTTCCAAGCGCTGCACGCGGCGGTGGCAGGCCGAGGGCGAAAGGTTCACCCGTTCGGAAAGTTCGGCATTGGTGACACGGCCTTCCTTCTGCAAGGCCGCCAGAAGGCGGCGGTCTGTCGCGTCTAATTCCATAATGGCGCACGATCCTTCTGCGTAGTGGCAATTTCTTCGAAGATACTACCAAATTATACCGCTAACACCACCGTTCTTTACAAAGCAATTGCGTGGATCCTGTCGCATCATGGCGCGAATGTATTTCGGGAGGATTCCAACATGAAAATCGGCTGCCCCAAGGAAATTAAACCCCAAGAATTCCGCGTCGGCATGACGCCGCATGCGGCGCGTGAAGCGGTGGCCAATGGCCATGACGTTATCGTTGAAACCAATGCCGGCAATGGCGCGGGCTTCACCGATGCCGACTACACTGCCGCTGGTGCCAAGATCATCGCAACGGCCGCCGAGGTTTTCGCGCAAGCCGATATGATCGTGAAGGTGAAAGAACCGCAGGCCGTTGAACGCAAGATGCTGCGCGAAGGTCAGATCCTCTTTACCTATCTGCATCTGGCCCCCGATCCGGAGCAGACCAAGGATCTTTTGGCCTCCGGTGCGACCTGCATCGCTTATGAAACCGTGACCGACCGCAATGGCGGCTTGCCGCTTTTGGCGCCAATGTCGGAAGTTGCCGGTCGTCTGGCCCCGCAGGTTGGTGCCTGGACTTTGCAAAAGGCCAATGGCGGCCGCGGCGTGCTTTTGGGTGGTGTTCCCGGTGTGGGCCCGGCCCGCGTCCTGGTTATCGGTGGCGGCGTTGTCGGCACACATGCGGCAAAAATCGCCGCAGGCATGGGCGCTGATGTCACCGTGCTGGACCGCTCGATCCCGCGTCTGCGCTATCTTGACGATGTCTTTGGCGGCACCTTCAAGAACAGCTATGCATCCGAAGGCAATACCATCGAATATGCGCGTCAGGCCGATCTTATCATCGGCGCGGTGCTGATCCCCGGTGCAGCAGCCCCCAAGCTGATCAGCCGCGCGCAATTGTCCGAGTTGAAGCCCGGTGCAGCACTTGTTGACGTGGCCATCGACCAGGGCGGGTGTTTTGAAACCTCAAAAGCCACGACCCACCAAGACCCGATCTATGAGGTTGACGGCATCATGCATTACTGCGTGGCCAACATGCCGGGTGCTGTTGCGCGCACCTCGACGCTGGCACTTGGCAATGCCACCATGCCGTTCATGATCGCACTCGCCAACAAGGGCTGGAAGAAAGCCTGCGCCGATGATGCGCATCTTCTGGCGGGCCTGAACGTCCATGCGGGCCAGCTGACCTATGAAGCGGTCGGCGTGGCGCTTGGCCTGCCCACGGTTGATGCCA